>JALNZH010000119.1 GCA_023229405.1 Bacteroidota bacterium | reverse complement strand
CGTTAAATTATTGCATTATGGCCTTATTCTCAAAAACCCGGAAAACTACGTGCTTTCGTAGTTGTTTACTTTCATGCACTATCTTGTAGCATTACCGAGTAAAATGTCCGATATTCATGGGAATTTTGGAAATTTTTGTCTGGGTTGTTGAAGACCTTACCGAGTACTGCAAGAATTTACAATTCATCGTACAAGGGGAAGGGTGGTTTGATGAATGTTGCTCGTTCACAATAGCGGTAAAGATGTCTAAAGCAGTGAAAAAAAGGAGATGTGATGAACGGCGGCTTTTTAATTAAAAAGCAACTACAGGTGAATTCACAACACGATGTGGTGGCGAAACAATTCGCGAAAACATATTGTAATCGGAGAAACCGATGAAAGTATTCTCAAGTAATTATAGAAATATAATTCATCATCCAGTTATATACAATTACCGTTGATGAAAAAATAAAAACCACGAAGATACGTAGTTGTGCATACGAAACATGATTGCGTATACTTGATCGAAAATAATACACAATCACCACTATTCTTTCTAAGGTTTCCCGTATGAAATATTTGAAAATAGGAATTTGTCTGGCGTTTATTTCCATTGTTGGAAGCAACGCGCATGCGCAATTTACCTTTGACCCAAATAACCCAGGGACGGCGTCATTTACTATTGAACCGGGATTGACCTTTACGGTGACGGTGACATCGTCTACCAATGGGATTGCAAATGTTACTGCAAAATTTAGCGGTAAAATTAATGCGTCAAGATCCTTTGTGATCAATACGTCGAATGGACAAAATGATCCGGGTATGCAAGAATATATTGCCTGGGCTACTGAACAGTACCAAAAATATTTATCCGGAGGTATGTTATCATCAGTTGCCACACCGACAAACCCTGCGATACGAGCTGGAGCAAATCAACTAACATCATCTATTCGTAATTTCTCCGCACGCCCTAAAGCGTCCTCGCAAAAAGAAAAAGAAGAGGAATCCTCTTCCAAAGAAACTGCACGCCGTCCCACTCGGGCGCTAAACTCCGATGTTGCGTATGAGACTTTTTCTATTGGTAGTACAAAAGGAGATAATCTCGGTACATCCGGCAATCTTTTCTTTTCCAACGATGTCGGGGACAATACCTTCGGGATATCGTTTGATTATAACGATCTGATTTTTGGAAACAGTGCGAGCGTTATAAGCGGAACAGGAAATCTTGTTCTAAAAAAAAATGGCATCGATGAAGCAACAGGTGAAGTAAATCCTGGTGCAGCGGAACACACATTGATGCTGTCGTATACCGGTGTTGAAAAACAGGTTGCAGCGTATGCGTTCAGCTGGTCGATGGTGTGGAAGAATTCCAGTAGCACTGGTACTCGATTTGCTTTTGGGACGATGATTGGTGCCAGTACGATGTCTCCATTTATCTATGGCAATTATGGGCTGGCGATGCTTGTCGGATTGCCATTAGGAGATCGTGCGGCATGGAATGTTGATTTTGTCTATGTCGGTTCTCAATATACGAAACTGGGAGACATTGAGAGTGGCGAACAGTCATCCTTCTCTATGTCATCATTAACAGCTGGATCGAACGTGGATATTATGATGAGTGATGCATTCGGTCTGAATATCGGCGTAAGGAAAACATTTCTCGTAAAAGAGTACAGTAATATGACCTATGTCCTTGGCAGCAGAATCGGATTTTAAATATTGTGAAGGATAGTCTATGAAAACAATGAAGACCTATTTTCTTTTTTTCTGTTTCGTCATCATCATCATCGGTGGATGTAAACGGCGAGCAAATCCGATTGAATCGGAAACGGATCCTCCGATAAATACTCAGGATCCGGGTGGAAATACTTCTGCGTTTTCGATTACCTCGCCGATCAATGGTGCTTCGGTGTCGGGTACTGTGACCATTGCCGTCAGTAGCGGAAATGTGAGTGGTATCATCATGGTCTATTTTTATGTCGATGGAAGTATCGTGGGCATTGATTACAGTGCACCGTATTCATACCCATTTGAGGCAAACGACTATTCTAATGGCACACACATTCTTTCTGTTAAAGGGTATGATGGAAGCGGGGGTGTAATTGCAACAGACTCAAAAACAGTTACTATAAGTGGAAGTAATTCCGACAATATTGATCCAGTAATTTCAATCACTGCTCCACTTAATAATGCAACGGTGACCGGTGATGTTTCAATAATGGTATCTGCCAGTGACAATATTGGAATTGAGAAAGTTGAGTTTTATATCAATAATGTGAATGAAGGCATAGATTACTATTCTCCATATATGTACCAATGGGATGCGACAGGAAAATCTAATGGAATATATTACCTGAAAGCGATCGCATACGATGCTGCAGGAAATACGGCATCTGCCATCATCTCGGTGATTGTTACGAATCAGTATGTTTTTACCTTCACCAATCAGGTGCATACACCAGTTGATGTTACCGTGAATGGATCGACAAAGACGATGGCGGCAGGGTCAAGTGTCTCCTTCACATTTACGACAAATCCCGGTTCATTTACATATGCAGCACAAACTTCAGGGAAGACAAATACCGGTCAAATTATTGGAGAGGTATTATACTGGGGTGGTGAAATCACGACTTCAAATTATAGTAGTGTGCGTTTGTATTATTCCAGCAATTATTTTTTCCTGCGTATTAATAATACAGCAGGGAGTACGTCATTTAACGGACCGCTTGTTGTGAATGCCGGATTGCAAGCTGAAAAAACCGAGAACATCGCACTTCCGACAGGATCGACATATAATATCGGATATTTCCCCGCCTTCTCCAATACGACTATTCAGTTGTACTCGAACCCGGGAGCGTGGTATGTCTACTGGACTCAAGGAATCAATTTTACATTTCCAGGAACCGATGACCAACAAATCACATTGTCAAACACATCATTGCAGATGATGAAAGCCAATGGTGGAACACAATCTGCTGCGGATGCATCGATGAAATATTTGATGCCGAGGGAAAGCATTCATTCCCCCATCATTTCACAAGAAGCCGAAGCACCGAAAGAACATGAAGTTCCTGTTCAATACGAATTACGGCATAAAGCGCGTCACAACTATCATCCATAATATCACTATGAACAATACCGGCGTTCGCAATACAGTGCTCCTGATTTTCTTAATGTGTTTTTCCGGATGCGCATCCGTGGCAACACAAAAAACCACCGCTGCATTTGAAAAAGCGAATGAACATGAGCCATTCCCTCCGTACTCAGGAGAAAAAATTCGCATTCAGGTACTGCAGGTAGGTGTGTCGGACGCTATCGTCAAAAAATATCCGGAGTTTGCCGAAAAACGGGTGGGGTTTGGAATTGCCAACCGATTGGTGGAAACATTGTATGAGACCAACCGATTTGATTATGTGGAAGAGAAACAGGAAATGATCAGTAAAATTATTGACCAATGGAAGCTGGGCGAATCCGGTATTGTTGCCAAAGATGCGGCGATCGCCCCCGGCAGTCTGGTCTCCCCAAAATTTCTTGTGTATGCTGAGGTGTATGAATTTTCCGTGAGTTATGGCGAGGCAATTGCGGCAATGGCTTCAACCAAACGGAATACGACCATGATAGGGATACAAGTAAAATTCTTGGATGTAGTGACTGGGCAATACGTTCCAGGTTCCGGTTCCGGTCAATCCGCCAGCACTGCCACTGCGTTATGGTTACAACCTGATCTACCATTCGATCAATCAACCGTAGGAATGGCAACGCAGCAGGCCATTGACAAAGCGGTGAGAAATGTTTTACGACGACTGGATAAAAAATAAACGTAGACATGATTGTGACAGTATCTTATGAACGGTAATCCCCCACAGATACGCAACGCAGTACGATTGTTGATGACGGCAACGTTTATTACTCTTGTCGTTATTGTTGCGAAACCGATTGCGGCACAAACGAAACCATCTCTTGTGATTACTGCGATTACGAAACACGTTGCCGACAAACGATGGAACGATGGCCGTATCGGATTTGGACTGCAGCAGATCCTTTCTGAATTGATGTATGATTCAGGTGAGTTTGAACTAAAAGAAAGTTCGCAAGAATTGGTCGATCAAAGAAAAGCGGTTGTATCGGCACTATGGTCATCCGATGAATCTCGAAATGACACAGAAGATTCCATTCTAACAACGGAAAGTAATGTCGAATACGTACTGTACGGCAAGGTAGTATATTTTGGAGCTCCGAAATCGAGTTTTTCCTTTGGCCCTGTAAAATCGAACAAAAAAACATATAAAATCAAAGTTGAACTAGTATTAAAACACCAAACGACTGGGGAAGAACTCGTGGCAGAAGGAGAGGGGAGTTCAACAACAACAATATCGAGTGCGCTGTTTCAGTTTTACGAAAACAAACTCGAATGGGATAAAACGAACATTGGAAATGCAACAAAAGATGCACTTGCACAGGCTGTCTCAACATTATTGCGTGAGTTTTCAAAAAAATAATCACCTTTCTTAACGCTATGGTATAAGAATATGCCAATGCTGTCGATGAGACAGCATTTTTTATTCTCCATTGGGTAGTATACCTCAACGCTTGGAGACCGTGTACATACTCAGTCTCTTTGTGGTGAGGTTCGTTATTCTATGGCATCCAGATTCCTGCCGGCAAAACAAAGAACAGAGACAATTCAATGTGATTGGCATATCATCATTTGGGGTTAGACATTCGACTATTGCTTTTCCTCATTTGGTGTACGATGGTATTTCCCCCCCCGCCGTAGAACATGAGTTTTTTTCGGTCAATGAAAAGCAAAAGCGCTTTTTTTTACAGGGAAGCAATTCCGACAAATAGCCTCGTTAATGGAATTCTAAAAAACAGATTGAAACTCTCTCCGCATTTTACCAACTTGAATACAGTTCTTGTGAACAGCGGGGGGAAATAAGGATTTGAACGGTTGATATTTCTTTTGTCGGCAAAAGACCTGCGGATGTCGGTGCTCTCATCAGTCATATTGCATACGCAGTTCATTCCTTTTTTGCTAACCTTCACCTCGGTGTTCCCCTCACTAAAACACGCTATAATTTCTTAATTTGTCAATGCGGTCTTCATAGAACAATTCACCTTGAAAGAGTGGTATGATTAAACCTCTTCGTTTTCGTTTGACCCTTGTAATGCTTCTCTGTTTTTCATTTGTGTTCTGCACATTCCTTTTTGCTCAATCCACCATTATGCTGTATCCCACAAAGGATGAGTTGCAAAAAGTCCGTCTGTTTTTCCGGGCCAACAAAAATATCACATTCACTTGGAGTGCTGGCGCACCCAAGATCAAATTAAAACTCGGCTCACTCCCCGGAGTGTATAATAAGAAAGTGATTTCCGTCTCCGGCACAAAGCAAAATATTCGGCCGGACTCTATCTCTCTTCCGGTCGGCCGTTATTACGGCATTATCACAAATTCGGATAGTACAACATTATCAGGAGTACAGGCCCAGGCGAGTAATAACAGTGCGATCGTCTATTCGAATCAGGTAGAGTTCATTGTGGAATCACAATCACCGCCTACTTCTCTGGGACCGGTCGGCAATGAGGCCAGTAACACGCCATTATTTCGTTGGACTTCGGTGCCGGGAGTGTCAGCGTATATGATCTTGCTTTCCAAAACACCATTCCAGGTAACCCGTGATCCTGTGACAAGCGAATTGAGTGTTGTCGGGGCCAGCCTGGTCTGGCGGTATATTACCACGAATACTTCGGCGCAGTACGGCGTAGCGAATACTTCATCCAGTTATGTGAATATTCCTCCCGCTCCCCTCATTCCGGGGAACGAGTATAACTATACGATTCTGAATGTGTATGATCCTGAAAATCCCGCATACGCCAGCGATGTCTTCGGCGGTATTGTTTCCTTTAAATATACCGGAGCGTCTACCATTAATGCGCCGATTCTGCGCGAACCGGCAGATAACGTTGTCTTAACGAATCTCAACCTTATGACGTTTAAGTGGGATCCGGTCCAAAATGCGAATTTGTATACTGTGTATCTGTTTAAGCGAACTGTTTCCACGTCCGGTGCAAAACAAGAAATTGATGTACCGTTCTCCAACGTTGCAGTCTCCACAAACGCACTTGTAGATTTTCCCGCCAGTTCCTCGCTGACGAACGGAAAATATGTATGGTATGTTTCGGCAAGTGATGCTAACGGTAATGGAAACGCGAGTAAGACATTTGCTTTCAACTATTCCGTTGCCATGGGAGTTGTCCGGTTTGATGCCGTCACGACAGAGGTTTCCACGAATAACGGACTGGTGGGATACGAGGTGCGTGCAAAGGCAATCAGCGGCGGCGTCTCTCCGGGAAATGCATTCGTTACCGTGAATGATCGGTATATAGTAGACAGCCTGGTGACCGGTACGTATCAATTGACATGTTCAAAACAAGGATACGCCGATACGACCATTGTTGTTGCCGTAACGAAAAGTGGAACCAGCAAGTCGCCCATCACTATCACGTTTCCGATGAAACCATATCCCGCCACAATTTCCGGCACGGTGGTCGATAAAACAGGAAAAGGTGTCGGTTCAGCGAATGTGAAGTTGGTCAACCAATCCACCAATGGTGAAAAGAATGTCACTACTTCGTCAAGTGGTGAATTCAGTATAAAAACTGACAATGGAACGTATGCGATTCAGGCGGCGAAAGCGGGATATATTTCTTCGGTGAAAATGTCGTTAACGGCATCGTTGGGAGAACAAAAAGTCCTTCCAACCTCATTGGTGATGACACTCGATCAGGCCTCCGCAAACGGCACTGTTGTGAATGATGCCGGAGCGCCGGTGACACTGGCGACTGTAACAGCAACACAGGGAACAATTAAACAAATCACCACGACGAATGCGTCGGGAAATTATGCGCTGACATTAACGTCCGGAACGTGGGCCGTATCCCCTGCAAAGGAAGGATTTGTTGTTCCGGCGCCAAAACAGGTTGTTCTTGCCGTGGGACAAACACAGCAAGTTGCCAATATTGTGTTACTACCGAATGCCAATACCGTGAACGGATACGTGTATGAATTGATTACCGTCAACAATCAATCGGGCAGTTCTCCGTTAGAAAATGCGGTTGTAACAGCAACGCCTTCTGCCGGGTCTGTGATCACCGTTACGACAAATGCACAAGGTCAATATTCTCTCAGCCTCAAACAGGGAGCCTACCGGATTCAAGCAGCACGGGCACAGTATTCAATTATCTCAGGCACAAAAGATCAATACGATCTTACGGTTGGCGTTGGTCAAACGGTTTCCGGAATTATTTTTAAAATGAGTGCTAATCCGTCATCCATTTCGGGTGTCATTCGACTTCCGGACGGATCTGCGGTGAGTGGAGCAATTGTGCAGGTAGTGAATGACGGCTCAACCGTTTCATCTGCCGACGGATCGTACACACTTAGCGTACCTCCCGGAACGTTCTCCATCAATTCTTCAAAAGAAGGATATGGCGCGCCGAAGCCGGTAACTGTTTCGGTTGCTGCCGGCCAAAAATTAAGCGGAATCAATTTTGAGATGTTACCCAACGCAGGTGTCATCACTGGATTGGTAAAAAGTGCAGGCGAAGCCGTGGCAAACGTTATTGTGACCGCGAAATCAGGAAGTGATTCGTTGGTCTCAGGGACAAATACCGTCGGGGAATTTACGCTCAGTCTGTCACCGGCAACATGGAAAATCTCTGCGTCCAAAACGGGTTTTATTCCTGCTGCTTTGTCTGTGACGATCGGTCCCGGTCAGCGCAGCACAGGAAATATCATGACGATCGTGAGCAACACTGGAACTATTCGTGGAACTGTCACCGACGGTGCGACAACGATACGAAACGCACAAGTCCGAATCACTTCAACAGAGAATTCTCTGGCAGTATACAACACTGTCAGTAAAGATGACGGTACGTTTGCTATGACGGTACCTGCACAAGTTGCGTATTTAGTGTCGGTCTCCCAAACGGGATATGCGACAAAGTCTGCAACATCGTCAGTGCTTGCGGCCGGAAGTACCTACTCGGCACAATTTGTCCTTCCGCCGAATCCTGCATCCATCAATGGAGTGGTGTTCGATCAATCGGCAAAACAGGTTTCTCTCGCAGTTGTCTATTTAATTCATTCGGGCGGAGGGATGATTGACAGCGTTGTGACTGATAACAATGGGAAATATACTCTTGGAACTTCTGCGGGGAGTTTTACTATCCGGTCTCAGTTGAAAGGATACCAGACAGACAGCACAGTCATCAATATCAGTGTGGGACAAGTGCTGAATAATATTAATCTTACCATGAAGGAACAATTTGCCATTTTGACTGGAACTGTCACTTCTGGCGGTGCTGCGCTTTCTGGAGTGTTGATTAATGTGACGGGACCGCAGGATGGGGGAACGGTAATAACTGCGGGTGATGGAAGTTTTATTATTCCCCGGCTGTACGGCGGAACGTATAGTATTCAGACGACAAAAGAAGGGTATTCCGATTCCGTAATCTCCGCAGTACCAATGGCTGAAGGACAATCGCGAAATATCCCGTTTACCTTGTCGATTTTGAATGGAAAAATATCCGGGACAGTACGGTCAAAAACAGGAGCCTCCATCACATCAGCATCTGTCGTAATACGAAGTGCGACGAAAACGCTGAATGCAGTTACCGATGCTGCGGGTAAATTTTCGCTGTCGTCGGTACCTCTGGGAATATATTATATCTCCGCAGTGAAGAGCGGTTATTCGAGTTCAGTGGTGGACACCGTAGAACTGACGCCAACTTCGCAGCAAGCAGTTTCTCTTATCGCCGATCTTTCGCTCAATCTGTTACGAATTCGCGGGAAAGTAATAGATTCGCTCACACGAGATGCGATTAACGACGGGACTATCGCAGTCAGCGGAACATCCGGTTCCGGTTCTGCCATAACAGATAGTAAAGGAGAGTATCTTATTGAAAATCTCTCCCCTGGCCCGGCTACATACACTGTGACCGTCGAAAAAATAGGATATACTTCCCGGTCAGTAAAAATTACTCCCGCTTCAACGGATTCCATTGCGATCGTGAATGCGTCGCTGATAGCCAATACGGGAAAGATCTCCGGTACGGTAAAAGATGGGTCCGGTGCGCCGCTTCCGTTTTCCGTTGCTATGAAGGCAACTTCAAATGCAGCATCGTTTACAACAACCGCAGATGCTTTCGGGAATTTTGTTTTTGAGAATATTGCCAAAGACACAACGTATACAGTGGAGACAGATATTTATAAATCTGGATATGAGAATGTTTCAACGTCGGTTGTCTTTCCGCCTACGGCGGCAACAGTGACGGGAGTACGATTAGTTATTGAACCGCATACGGCGGAAGTAAAGGGAAATGCCGGTGTGGCCGACGCCGAAGTTGAGTTAAAGGAACTATCGGGAAAAATCACCCCCCGTATTATCAGCTCGATAAATGATTTTAGTTTTTCATTTAAATTCCTCCCGCCAGGCAGTTATACAGTGAAGGCGAAAAAGAGCGGATATACAATAACTCCATCGTCCTCATCCGTTTCGGTAGCAATTGGACAAATACAGTCAGTGAAATTTACTGCGGCTGCGGACACCTCTTCAATCCTTTCAAAAGTTATCGATGCTTCCGGCATTCCGATGGCTTTTGTCGAAGTATCGTGTATTAGTGCAGATACTACAGTAGTGCGCAACGGATCATCCAATACCCTCGGTGAAGCGATGTTTGCAACGCTTCCCGCTGGCAGAACATATTTGCTGCGGGCATCTAAAAACGGATATTCATCCAACACTCAACAACTCTCGATTGTTTTGCAGACCAATGTGCGTGCCACTGCAAATTTTATTATGACGGCAAACACTTCGGCTTTTAATGGCAATGTTATCCGGGCCGGGACAAAAACACCGATTAGCAGTGCGCAGATTAGCGCTCGGCGTC
>JALNZH010000117.1 GCA_023229405.1 Bacteroidota bacterium | reverse complement strand
CAAGTTCCAATAACAACTGTAATTGATGCGCGAAGGATGGAACTTATGAAACAAGATGATTACCTGATGACACTGGTGGATCGTCAAATGGCGTTAACAGAAATTGAAATGATGGTCGGTGCACCACTACAATAATTATGAACATTGTCATCAAGGCATATTTTATGAAATCATTAATCATCACACTCTCAATACTTCTCGCACTCATTCTTTCATCCTGCGGGAAGTCATCTTCTACACATCAAGGACATACGGACTCAACATCAACCGAGCAAATAGTTGATTATTATACTTGCCCGATGCATCCACAAGTAAAATCAGATACGCCGGGTGTATGCCCGATCTGCACTATGGATCTCGTGAAAGCAAGCAACAGTAGGAAGATGGAAGCTTCATCCGATGAGTCGCTGATTCCTCTGAATGATAGAGACCAGATTCTGGCAAATGTATCATCGGTTGTTGTCGGATTTGAGCCTATAGAACACACTGTCCGTTCATTCGGGACTTTGGAAATCCCTGAGCCAAATAAAACCATTATCAGCGCACGGTTCAACGGACGCATTGAAAAATTATTTGTGAATGCAGTGGGAGCTAAAGTTAAAAAAGGCCAGCCGCTCTTTGATGTGTACAGCCCCGATATTGTGCAGGCTGAGAATGAATATCGTCAAGCATATACGAGCAATTCCCAAACTCGCAATAATTTTTTGACCATAGCCAAATCAAAATTACAATTACTTGGTTTGACCGAAAACCAAATTCAAGCTCTTGAAACACAAGAGACTGTCCCGCTCGTGATCACTTATCACTCCCCGGCATCAGGAATTATCATTGATAAAAAGATCGTTGAAGGTATTTATGTCGCCGAAGGGACATCCCTGTACGATGTCTCTGATGTGTCAACACTCTGGAATATTGCCGATGTGTATGAATCAGATGCAGCACATATACGGGTAGGCGAAAGAGCTGAACTATCCATTGCAAGTTATCCCGATCAAACATTCCCGGCATCTGTATCGTTGATCTATCCTGTTGTCAACCCGCAGTCAAGAACTGTGAAAGTTCGTCTGACCGTAAATAATGCGGCCGAAAAACTAAAACCGAATATGTATACCGAGACAGTATTTCAGAGGAAGAAAGGCAAATCGCTTACCGTTCCAGTGAGCGCAGTTCTTATTACCGGAAAACGAAATCTCGTTTACATCAAAGCTGAACACGAGAATCACTTTGAAGCACGCGAAATAGGAATTGGTACCAGATTTAATGGCAAATACGAAGTGACTTGGGGACTTATCGAAGGTGAAGAAGTTGTCAGTGAAGGCGGATATCTCATTGATTCAGAAAGTCAGTTAAAGACCGGCAGTGGACCTGGACATCAACATGGCGGAGCGACATCTAACGAAACAACGAAAGAAAAACCAGCAGAAAAACATACCCATTAAACCATAAGGAACAGTTCGCTTTTATTGCAATCCGTATAACCATAATTATTTGAGAAGGGTACAGTCATTCATTTACCATCAAAGTCAGCGATAATTTCCCTGGTACTATATGCGTCACACATATCAGTGGTTCTGATCTTCAAAGAGGATTGCGGTTGTCAGTTTTCATAAAACCCTCATAATCGGGTATTAAAACCTTATGGGAAATTAGTAATTCTTGATTTCTTTACTCCTCATTCTTTTCCAATGATGTTGGTAACATTTGTGACACAATACTTAGAAGAGACGTATGATAATTTTCATGGTTGATTACGAGAATATCTTCCGAATGCAAGTTTTGAGGAAACTGTTGTTAAAGAGAATTTTTGGACACCAATAGGAACAGTATCTATAATTCAAGCAACAAAGCACTATCTATAAGGAGAAATGTTATGAAGAACCTTACAATCACCGCTCTGATCATACTAACACTAATTGTATCAGTGGATACTTTGGCCACGCTGGATAAAAATGAGAAATCTTGTGCCGGTAGCTGTTGTGGGGGCAAATCTATGGCCATGGCTGACATGCAGGATCATAGCCAGCATAAACACAAACAAAGTACAAAAGATGCTACCGCAAAAAAAGAAGAGATGAAGATACAAACGGAATATACATGCCCGATGCATTCAGATATTAAATCCGAAAAACCCGGTAAATGTCCAAAATGCAAAATGGATCTTGTTGAAGAGAAAAAAGTTGGTAAGAAATCACTGATGAAACAAAAAATGGAAGCGATGAAAGATGGCAAATACAATTGCTGCCTTCAGGAACCGTGCGATGAATGTTTGAAAGCACACCGATCTTGCGACTGTAAAAAAGCTGTGAAGAATGACAAACCAGTGTGCAATGAATGTTATGACGGCTGGCAAAAAGGAGATGGAGATGTATCGGGGAAAGAAGCTAAGGATATAAAAAAAGGACATAACCATTAATAAGGCGGGTTTTCGTTCTTAGGAGAATACTATGAAAGCACTAACTTTTGCTGCACTATTGATTGCAGCTTTTTCGGGATGTTTAAGCGATGAACCTTCAACGGCTATGGTTCCATCAAATACCACTTTTGCAATTTCGCCGACAGATAATCAGACTGACGTTTCACCTTCGTCGCCAATTAATCTTACATTTGCAAGATTGGCAGACAAGTCTATTGTTGAACAGAATTTTCGATTAATGGATGGGCGAGCATTTTTAGACTCTCTCTGCCCGATTTCACTGAACATGAATCATAGCCAGATGTCCATGTCTTCGTCGATGCTGGACAGCATGAAAATGAACCATCTCGATAGCCTGCACTCTATTAAAGGAACATTTTATTGGAACACTGATGGTAAAAGCTGCTCATTTAAACCGGACTCAACACTTCAACCTGGGATGCAGCATATAATCCATATCCGTGAAGGAATGATAAAAATGATGGAGACTACCATGGGATTAATGGGGATGGTGGGCCAAAATGGGATGGGATCGGGTATGGGAATGATACTCCATTTCACTACAAAAAACAACACGTCAGGCGATGGACATGATTCACATCATCCATAACGGAGTTATTATGAAATATATTCAATTTTTTTCAAAAGTCGTTTTTCTTAGTTTAGCAGGGATATTCTTCTCTTCATGCATGCATACAATGATGATGGGTGGACACGACAGCCATGGTGATTATGAAGCAACAACAGCAACAAAAGAAGTAATAAGTGGAGCATTCAATCTTTCAGTGAGCATTCCCCAAATGGAAGTTGGGAAAGAAGGTGTTATTACGATCTCGCTCAAATCAAAAACTGCTATCCCAGATAGTGTAGAGTTCCATTATATGATCTCACAATCTTCTAAAGAAACCACCTCTTCCCGGCATGAGCATGGACAGCAAAACAACACTAAAGATTTCAAAATGATTCATCAACAGGTATCACTTATTCGTGAATCGGTATCAATTCCATATACTCCTCCATTTGCGGGGCAATTTGTCTTTTCTACGGAAACGACAATAGATTCATCCAGTCTTTCTGCTGAAATGACATTTATCGTCTATAACAAAAAAGAAAGTGGAATGATGGGAATGGGGTCGATCTGGGATTTCCCGATTCTCGGTGTTCTAGCGATGGGCGCGATGATGATGACAGTGTGGGCTGTTAGAGGGAGCTTGTAGAATAATTGAAAAACTCTGCTTAATCGTTCTCGCGGGATTCCTTACGGCAAGACGGAAAACAATAGTTTTGTTTCCCTTTGCCTTTTATACAATATCTCTCCTTTGTTCAGAAGGACATTTCACATTTCCGAATGAACAAAAAACGCAGCAATCGCCTCGGTTGGGCTTCAGTATTTTTTTGCAGTTTGTACATTCGTAAAAGAATTGGCATGCATCATCTGGCATTGATTCTTCTTTTTGGAATCCACAATGAGGGCAAATTACAACAGATCTTAGAATGATTTCCATATATTGTTATGGCATATTTGATATTTTTTCTAAAATCTTGTAACTATCGCCAAATTTACACAGCGCATCACAATGTTCACGTAAAGCATTCATTAGGATGTATCGGATTTCCAGATTTCCATTTTTTATAGACGGACGGCCTAATTGTATAATAACTTCTTTCTCCCTGGTATTCGGTGCTACAATAAACAATTTTGTAATGTGCGAAGGCATGGAGAAAGATAAATCAGATAAACGAAGTATTCCGGAATAGATTGATGTGCTTTTCTCTACTTCAAATGCACATACAATCCGATTTGTTCCTTTTTCAAACCATACAACATCAATAAGGCTAATTGTAGTAAATACATCTTTAGGAATATCCTGTTTTGGGAATTCTTCCAAACAGTGATTTGATAGTTTTTGATCTTTGTATAATCTGGACCGATCATTGGATGCCACGATGGTATCATATCCTATCGCATTCCCAATTTTGACCAAATGAAATTGCATTTCGGTATGAACCTCATCCTCTTTTCGCTCTTTTAAAACTCCATTCCGTCGTTTTTCAAACTGCTTTAATATTTTATCCGCTTCGTGTGTAGATAATTTTTGTTCATTATGGGGAAGCAAATTCTTCATTCCAAGTTCAAAGAGTAATCCAGCAAAAGCGCCCAAGTCGTTCGAAAATTCATTTCTATATTCGTTGTTCTTTTGGATAACTACTTCTCGTATTTTTAAATACTCGATCCAAGATCCTAGTTTTTTCTTATCAGTACACAGGATGTTAAACCCATTCAAAATAGCGGTATTAAATGGCGGGAATATTGTAGGGTGTAAAAAATATAGAATACTCGCAACAGCAGGACCCAATCCTTTTATCTTGCGTTCGTCTAGCTTGAATATTTCGTTGAGTAAAACATCTTCCTTGGTCGTGTCTAAACAATTTTCTAGAAATCGGCCGAAGTATTGTTTGTTTCTTTGATTCTCATAAATATCTGGTATCCGCAGTTTTGGTTTCCAATAAAAAGGATGTGCGGCTCCCGTAAAGACTTCCTTTTGTTCTGTAATACATGTTAGAACAAATTCCAGAGAACTTCCCTTGAAGTCGTTTGGGAATTTATTTTGCTTGATATCATTGGTAACCTGGGTAACACCTCGACGAATCGTGCGAAATGCTTTTAGACGATCCTCGTTATTCACAAACCAAGTATTATAAACCATATTTGGATCAGATTTGTACTTCGTAATTAAATCGAGCATCGCATTCCCCTATTGTTGTCAATAATACTATCAATGAATGTATACACTTCATCTTCTCGAATCAACTAGCCTAATCATTGCCATATCGAACCGCTTCAGCTGGTGAGGAATCTTGTTTTTATACTCAAAAACATAGCTGTCCGAAATAAAGGCACATTGAGTATAAAATCAATCAAAACATGTCAACATAGCTATCCAAAATAAAGCCCTTATTGACAAAAATTTTTCGAAACGAGTGGATGTATGGAAGATATGTTGTGTTGAGAAAAGTGAGCCCTCCCCTACATTTCTTACAGTGTTGGATGAGATGTGGGAGGGAGCGAAATTTAGGAGGATTGAGCGAGTTTTTTCTCCCCTTCTACCAAGGGGGAGATACAGAGGGGGGTGTCTGAAATCATGAAGGGACTTTTGAGGGCGTTTTTTGCCATCTACGGGCAAGTGCGAACGGGATTCATCGCGCGTGTTACATTTCGCAAGGGGTTCTTGTGCTTCTTATCTTGTGCCGACCAAATCTTTATACCATGTCGGCATTCCTTCGGAACCCCGTCAAGAAAAGAGGGAATAAGTTTTTCTCTTTTATGATTCATCTTGGACAAGTATGAATCGGAATCGTATTTAGCCGAATTACCAAATTTACTGTTTGTCAAATCTAGAATTACGATTTTGAACATCTGACAGGCATTTGGTAGAAATTAATGAGATGGTCAGTGTTGGAAGTGCTCTCCCCCCAGCCTCTAAATAAAATTACCTGAGCTTGTCTCAGGTAATTTTATTGAGTGTGTACCGATTGGATGACAGAGAGAAAACGGAGCATTTTTTACGATGTTCCGCCTTGTATATTTTCAAATTCCGGAGAGTACTGTTCTTGGCAATGTTTTTAAGTGAGCCCCCGCTTATACTTGAAAGGGAAAGTCGAAGAACCCGTCCTCGGACAAACTGCTTTATTTCCTCACAAAATGATTCATTTCAGCTGGCAATTCAAATGACATTTCAATTATTCCTGCTATAGCGTTGCCGTCGCGCCATGGGGATTGATAAATTATTTTCTTTTTACCATTCTTCTCAATAGTATAAACATTTGTTTCTCCGGTTCGCAACAATTCTTTCACTTTTGATAATGCGGGTTCAGGATGGCAATCGAATACACTAGTGCCAAGTAAATCCTTTCCTCCATCAGGTTTAAATGTTTCCTGGGATTTTTCGTTCATATAGACAATAATCCCTTGAGTATCACAAACTGTTACCGCTGCGTTGATTTCATGTATATAATTCATTGTGTTATTTTTTTGGTGTAAATCGAATTCATCTACGATGGATTATTATTTAATGTAAAGACATCGATCCCTTGAATCAACAGTATTGTGTAAAAATGAACCTGCCGAAGGAGGATTTCTGCTATGGATAAGTTTTTGCGATACTCTCGTTTGCGGTATATTTCATTTCACCCATATTTATCCTTTCGCAATGAATCCCAAAATAGTAAATTGGTTCATCTTTTTATCGGTAGTTCAATACTCAAAACGCAATACCTTTTTGTATAATTTCAAATTCTTGCTTTACTGAATATGAATACATTTCAGCTGCTTTCAAAAATATTACCATCTTTGTTTCCGCTCCTTATTTTTATCATCGTTGATGAATTGTATGGAACATCAGCCGGTCTAATCGTTGCTATCCTTTTCGGAATCGCGCAATTGCTTATTACCTATGCGAAAGACAAGGTGCTTGATAGATTTATTCTCTACGACACATTGCTCATTGTTATTCTTGGAAGCATATCGTTGCTCCTTGAGAATGACATATTCTTCAAACTAAAACCTGCCTTTGTTGGAGCTATTTTTTGCGTACTCCTTGGAATCTCTGCTTTCTCAAAAATGAACATCATGGAAACGTTGTCCAGACGGTATTTGAATGACATGATATTCAACAAAGAGCAAACCCAAAAATTCAATAAGAGCATCAAGACCCTCTTGTATATATTTTCAGTGCACACACTGTTGGTCATCTACTCCGCCTTGTGTATGTCGAAAGAGGCGTGGGCGTTTATCAGTACAATATTGTTTTATCTGCTATTCGGTGCGTATGTTGGGTATGAATTTGTAAGAATAAAGATCTCTAATCGTGGATACAAAAAGGAAGAGTGGCTGCCATTAGTTGACGATAAGGGAAAAGTGATCGGAAAGGCTCCACGTTCGATTGTTCATTCGAATAAAGAGTATTTGCATCCTGTCGTTCACCTTCATGTAATGAACAGCCGTAAACAACTCTATCTACAAAAACGGTCGGCAACAAAATTGGTGCAGCCTGGTAAGTGGGACACATCGGTCGGCGGCCATATTTCGTTGAATGAAACAATAGAAACAGCCTTAAACCGTGAAGCAAAAGAAGAAATTGGACTCGTTAATGTTCGTTCCACTTTTGCGTGCCGTTATTTATGGAAGATGGAAACTGAATCCGAACTCGTCTTTTTATTTTATACAACGTATGACGGTGAAATACTAATCAATACTAATGAAATTGAAGAAGGGAGATTCTGGAATATCTCCGAAATTAACAAGCGTCTCGGAGACGGCAGCCTGACACCAAACTTCGAAATCGAATTCAGCCTCCTAAAAAAGATGTCCATACTTTAGTAAGAAAAGAAATGCCTTTCAATATCAATGTCGATAATGTTGTAGTGACATAGCTGTCCAAAATAAAACCCTTATTGACAAAAATTTATCGAAACAAGTGGATTTGTGGAAGATATGTTATGTTGAGAAAAGTAAGCCCTCCCCTACATTTCTTACAGTGTTGGATGAGATGTGGGAGGGAGCGAAATTTAGGAGGATTGAGCGAGCTTTTTCTCCCCCTACCAAGGGGGGAGATACAGAGGGCCGGCATGAAATCATGACGGGACGTTTGATGGCGTTTTTGCCATCTACGGGCAAGTGCGAACGGGATTCATCGCGCGTGTTAAATTTCGCAAGGGGTTCTTTTGCTTCTTTTCTTGTGCCGACCAAATCTTTATACATTGTCGGCATTCCTTCGGAACCCAGTCAAGAAAAGAAGGAATAAGTTTTTCTCTTTTATGATTTATTTTGGATAAGTATGTTATAGTGAATAAATTTGATTATGATCCAATACTCCCGATAGTAACGAAATAAAACATCACCGCAGAAGTATAGTATAATTCGATGGTCCATCTGGTGTGCTGGAAGCGGTGATCCCAATCAGATATGAACCGCTTGCTAATTGAGTCCAGATATGCTCCGGAGTTCCGCCTGGCTGATTGTCCCACGTTAAGAAACTAATTTGATCAGGTGTTCCCCCACTTCCCGGTATCAGACGATAAAGACGCAAATCCAGTGCAGAATTCATCCCTCCTATTGTCAAGTCGATAATAACAGTCGAGGGTGTGGCAAGATCAAATCGGTAAACATCCTGTACCCGAACGATATTCGGCCACCAATCCCAACCGGAATCCGATGCTGCTGCATTCCCGAGAACGATCCCAGGACGTGAAATTGTTTGATATTCCGTTGATAATTTCAACTGGTTTGGCTCAACCTCATCTGACAATACCGGTATTCCAATCGCATCAATGCCAATAAGTGTCACTGTTCCACTTCCAGAAAAATCCGTCCCTTGAGGATCGTTATCGTCATCGTCGTAACTCCATTCCGACGTTATCAGTCCGACACCGTCGGCATAAATCTCATATGAATCTTCAAAGATGTCATGTGTTGCATATTGCCCGGTTTGTGTAAAATGATATTTAATCTTAACACCATTGAATGATCCCGCCGGTGTAGTCACCTGCGCGGCAGTTAATGATAATGGTGCTATATGTTGAGGGCCGGGCGCAAACAAAAATCCATCAATAGTTGGTGTGATTGAGTACAGTGACAGGATACGCTTCCAACTCGTCATAAACAAAATGCTCAGTTCCCCGCCTTCTTGTGCAATATAATATGTGGAGTAAGTGAATCGACCTGTATTATCCAAAAATAGTTGAAACAATTTTGTGCATAACTTTCCATAGCGGGTACTTTTATCCCTAACATACATATAATATGTCCCTTCCGTAATCGTATTGGAGTATCCATATTGGGACATATATCCTGTTTTTGTTGTCGAATTATATGTTAACGTCTTGCCGGCGGTTGATGGGAACGTCATGGTAAAAAGACTCGCCGGCTTGGTCGCGACTTCGACAATGTTCGAGTGTTGTGAGACTCCTGTCGGTATATACGCCTTCACGCGGTACTGGTACATTGTTGCCGATAAAAGTCCGCTATCGCTATAGATAATCGTATTCGAATCTACCTTTCCAATTACCGAGAAATTGGTTGAATTCCCGATTCTCCGTTCAATCTTGAATCCATTCTCACCGTTCGAATTGTCATTCCATGTCAATAGAATAGAAGATGATGAAATAACTTGAGCAGTCAACTCTGTCGGCGCTGAGAGTGTCGAAAGAACATGTTCTTCGTCTGAAAGTGCAGCAGGATTAGCATCTTCCTTGCATCCGGAAATTATTGTGCAAAAAAGAAAGATCGTGAGAATATCAATAAATTGAAGACGCATGATGCACCTCCATAGTACCATTGGAAAGGCAATCGAAGGATCGTTATATACCGGCGAGATATGTGTTTGGTAACTGTCGTAAAGTAGGGTTATTTGTTTCTACGGTCAAGGATTGTATTTCGGGTCATAGCTGTCCAAAATAAAACCCTTATTGACAAAAATTTATCGAAACAAGTGGATGTATGGAAGATATGTTATGTTGAGAAAAATAAGCCCTCCCCTACATTTCTTACAGTG
>JALNZH010000116.1 GCA_023229405.1 Bacteroidota bacterium | reverse complement strand
GAGTGTAAAAAAAATGTTGCTGGTGCAATAGCATACGAACGATTACAATGTTGTTTCATTGATTTCAAATTTCAATTCAAAGGATATTTCCATGAAGATGTTCTCAATGTTGTGTACAATTTTGCTTCTCTGCGCTCTCACGGCTGCTCAGCAGAAAAAAGAGCCGACAATCGACCAACAGGTGCAAAATCTGTTAAAGAAAATGACCCTGGAGGAAAAGCTCGGACAAATGACACAAGTCGATTATGATGCGATAAAAAATACTCCGGAAGACATTGTCACATATTCGCTTGGATCTATTCTCTGGGGAGGGAATTCTGAAGTCGCAGATCTTTCAGCAAAGGGTTGGGCTGCAACGTATGATTCACTACAGCAGCTTTCCGAAAAATTTCGCGTGAAAGTGCCGATCTTGTTTGGCATAGATGCCGTTCATGGTCACAATAATGTGGACGGTGCAGTGATATTCCCGCATAATATTGCATTAGGTGCAACGAACAATCCGCAGATTGTGGAACGTGTGTCAATGGTGACGGCACAAGAAATGAAAGGAACGGGAATCCACTGGGCATTTGCTCCGTGCGTTGCAGTTGCCCGCAATGAACGGTGGGGAAGAACGTACGAAAGTTTTGGCGAAGATCCTGAGTTAGTGAAAACACTCAGTGTTGCTCACGTGAAAGGATTGCAAGGAGCAAATCTTGCCGATCAGGGATCGGCGCTTGCGTGTGTAAAACACTATTTCGGAGACGGGGGAACGACGAACGGAAAAGATCAGGGAAACACCGAAACGGATGAAACAACAATGCGGAAGATCCATCTTCCTGCGTATATCGATGCAATCAAATCAGGTGCACTATCGATTATGGCATCCTACAATAGTTGGAACGGCAATAGAATGCATGGCAATCGCTATCTGATTATGGATGTTCTGAAAGGTGAATTACAGTTTCAGGGATTTGTCGTCTCGGATTGGAACGGGATTGATCAATTGTCCGCCAACTACAAATATGCTGTGGAACAGTCGATTAATGCCGGTGTGGATATGGCGATGACAACCTCCCCGCGCGGCAGTTTTAATAGTTATGACAAATATATCAGCGTATTAAAAGAATTAGTGAAAGAAAAAACAGTCAGTATGAAACGGATCGACGATGCAGTGAAAAGAATTCTTCGTGTGAAAATTGAAATGGGCCTGTTCCGTCAGAAGTATTCCGATAAAAATCTATTGGTAGAAGTGGGTTCTACTGCCCATCGTGAAGTGGGTCGTGACGCGGTTCGACAATCGCTAGTATTATTGAAAAATGAAAAAAATCTCCTTCCACTATCGAAAAATGCTAAGAGTATTTTGGTTGCGGGAAAAGGGGCGGACGATATCGGCATTCAATGCGGCGGTTGGACAATTGACTGGCAAGGGAAAAGCGGCAAAGTTATTTCCGGCGGAACCACCATACTTCAGGCGATAAAGAACACGGTCTCAAAAGAAACGGAAGTAACATTCTCTCCTGACGGAAGCGGTGCGGATAGCGGCGATGTTGCAATTGTTGTTATCGGTGAAATGCCATATGCCGAATTTATGGGTGACAGAGATGATCTTACACTGACTCCGGAAGATGCCTTGATCGTCGATCGGTTGCGTGCAAAAGGAATTCCAGTTGCTGTAGTGCTTTTGTCTGGACGCCCGTTAATTGTTACGAACGTTGTGGAAAAGAGTACATCCTTTATTGCCGCATGGCTGCCCGGAACGGAAGGACAGGGAGTGGCTGATGTTCTGTTTGGTGATTATGCCCCAACCGGAAAATTGCCGCACTCATGGCCGAAAACGATGACGCAAGTACCGATCAATGTCGGCGACAAGGAATACGATCCGCTTTTCCCGTTTGGATTCGGATTAACCTATTCCATTGAGAAGGCAACGAAGTAGTTCTTGTGTACCACACAGAATTCGTCCGCATAGCTGTATCACAATGTTTTTGATTTTCACTGATTTATCATCGATCGTAGTAAAGGAAGATTATGGCCTCAATACCGAATGTTACACAAACACACATCGATCCTTCACAAGGGGGAGATTATAGAGTACCGCTTGCCGTTGTAACGATGCTCTTTTTTATGTGGGGATTCCTCACGTGTCTTAATGATATTCTCATTCCGCATTTAAAAGGTGTGTTTGACTTGAACTATACTCAGATTATGCTCATCCAATTTACATTCTTTGGAGCATATTTTATCATGTCCATTCCTTCCGGATCGATTATTGCAAAAGTCGGGTATCAAAAAGGAATTGTTGTCGGTCTTCTCACGTCTGCTGTCGGTGCATTATTATTCTATCCGGCGGCAAGCGCAATTTCCTATCCGCTATTTTTAACAGCATTGTTTGTACTGGCCTCGGGTATCACATTGTTACAAGTGGCGGCAAATCCATATGTTGCCGTGTTGGGAAAATCTGAAACTGCATCAAGCCGTTTAAATCTTACGCAGGCATTCAATTCGCTTGGCACAACGGTAGCGCCGGCATTCGGAGGCATGCTGATTCTTTCCTCCGTGGCAGGAATGACACCGCTTGAAGAAGCCGCAATGGTGCAGATGCCGTACGTTGGTCTTGCCGTTGCACTGGCAGTGTTGGCGGTAGTGATCTGGAAATCAAAATTACCAGTGATTGCTTCTGTGGAAGACCATCATGCAAAAGCAGGAAAGCTTTCGGATGCATTAAAACGCCGTCATCTCGTTCTTGGAGCAGTTGCGATTTTCGTATATGTTGGTGCGGAAGTTTCCATTGGAAGTTTTTTAGTGAATTTTATGGGACAGCCCGACGTTGCCGGTTTACAAGAGGCAGCGGCTGCAGCATTTGTTTCATATTACTGGGGTGGTGCAATGGTCGGACGATTTATCGGGTCGGCATTGCTGCAGAGGGTGAATCCGGGAAAATTACTTGGTACATTTGCGTTGATTGCGAGTGGATTAGTGTTTACGACTGTCTTTACTACCGGATCCGCTGCTATGTGGACAATTCTCAGTGTGGGACTCTTTAATTCGATCATGTTTCCAACTATTTTTACATTGGGGATTGATAGTCTTGGGAAATTAACAAGTCAAGGTTCGAGTGTGCTCATTATGGCCATCGTCGGCGGAGCAATCATTCCGTTGGGACAAGGTGCGTTAGCCGATACGGTTGGGATTCAGACGGCATTTATTATTCCCGCAGTCTGTTATCTGTACATCGTCTTCTATGGTTTCATCGGCTCACGCCATTCGTAAGAACCAGTACCCTACCAAAGAGAGAGGGACAATAATGTTCCTCTCTCTCTACCTCCGTTAAGATGATTTTACGTTGTATCCATATCATCATCCGCCATCATGTCTTCGTCGACGTAAAGGATATTCTTTTCAGTATAATGACAAGACTTCATCTCTTCGACACTTTTATTCTCACGCTGAAATCGTCATGCACTTCCGATGTACACCATACGATGTTTGTCCAAACGTGAAGCAGGAATTGAATATATGAAATTTATTATTTTGCCCCCCCTTTCATTAATCCTCATGTGTTTTTTCGCTTTTACAACAACACGTTGTTCTGATGAGAATCCGTCAGCCTTACCAGATTCGATAGTTGCGATAGATTCTGCATTGGTGATTCCCGGATGGACACTGGTATGGAATGACGAATTTAATGGAACGTCTATCGATGTCAAAAAATGGCATTATGAGGTGAATGGAGATGGAGGCGGGAATAATGAGAAGCAATATTACACCGACCGGGTTGAAAATTCTTATGTCGATACAGGGACACTTATTATTGTGGCGCGTGAAGAGAGTTATTTTGGGCAAAAATACACTTCAGCAAGAATAAGGAGCAAATACCTCGGAGACTGGACATATGGACGGTTTGAAATCCGGGCAATGCTACCGTGGGGTGTTGGAACTTGGCCGGCTATCTGGATGCTTCCCACCGATAAGGAATATGGCGATTGGCCTTCCAGCGGAGAGATCGACATCATGGAACATGTTGGTTATGATCCCAATGTTATTCATGGTTCAACTCATTCGAAGAAATATTATTTTGTGAATGGTACACAAAAATCCGGCACTGTCCGAATTCAACATGCCTCCTATACGTTTCACACGTATGCCATTGAATGGTATGCTGATAGTATCAATTTTTTTGTGGATGGGTCGAAATACTTTACCTCCCGGAATGAAAGATCAGGATGGGAAGCGTGGCCTTTTGATAAACGATTCCATTTTATTCTCAATATCGCTGTAGGAGGAAATTGGGGAGGATTAAAAGGGATTGACAATACTATCTTTCCTCAAAAAATGGTGATTGACTATGTTCGTGTATATAAAAAGAAACCGTAGGTGTATGATATGAAACGCTCATTCTTGCTGTTTATCACTGGCTGTACATTCCTGTTCTCACAATCCCCACCATTTGTGACGACACGCGGACAGAACATTGTCGCTCCGGACGGGACTCCAATTCTTTTACGAGGTATCAATCTCGGCAATTGGCTTGTTCCGGAAGGATACATGTTCAAGTTTACCACCACAAACTCACCCAAACGCATCAATGATACGTTCCTTCAGTTATTGGGTCCGGAAGAGACTAAAAAATTCTGGAAACAATACCGAGACAATTACATCACGAAAGAAGATATTGTCTTCATCAAGAAGAGCGGACTAAATTCCATTCGAGTGCCGTTTAATTACCGGTTGTTCGTTTCCGAAGATCACGAGACTCGTTTTGCAGGTCCCGGTGTTGAAATGCTGGACCGCGTTATTCGCTGGAGTAAAGAGATAGGACTTTATGTTATTTTGGATATGCACTGTGCACCGGGAGGACAGACCGGAGATAATATTGACGATAGCGAAGGACAACCGTTTCTTTTTGACAGCCCCGAGGCGCAACAACTGACGATAGATCTCTGGAAAGAGATTGCACGTCGGTATGCCAATGAACCGACCGTGATCGGATACGATTTGCTGAATGAACCGATTGCTACATATTTCGATGCATCGAAGTATAATCCCGGATTAGAGCCGTTATATAAAAGGATTACAGCGGCCGTTCGTGACGTTGATACGAACCATATTATTTTCCTCGGCGGTGCACAATGGAACACCAACTTTTCCGTTTTTGGCGCTCCGTTCGATACAAAACTGGTTTACACCTATCATAAATACTGGTGTGATACAACACAGGCAATGGCACAGGAATATGCCGATTTCATGAAGAAATATTCCGTGCCGATCTGGATGGGAGAATCTGGAGAAAATAACGATCGATGGATCGGCGCGTGGAGGAGACTGAACGAGAGGAATAACTTTGGATGGTGTTTCTGGCCGTATAAAAAGATGGATTCTGGCAGTAATATGGTTTCCATTAAAAAAACAGCAGAGTGGGATTCTATAGTAACATTTGCGAATACACCGAGGATGACGTTCAAAGAGATTCGTGATGCCCGCCCGGGTAATAATGTAATCCAAAAAGCGTTTTCCGATTATCTTGAACTCTGTAAGTTCTCCAACTGTACCGTGAATGATGGGTATATGAATGCTTTGGGATTGAAAAAACAATAGTTTACGGAATCAGCGGAGCACATTGTTATCCGTTGATCCAGCAACACTCAAATTCCGTTCTTTCAGTGCTATCCGTGTTCTATCAAAATGTTGGCCTAAAGTAACAACGGTTTGAATATTACACCTAAAAAAGAGGAAATATCTTCGTGAAAAACATCGAAAGGAATTTCTATGGTACTCGAAGACATCACATCAAAAATTCTTCAAACAAATTTTAGGATATCCAATATCCTGGGATATGGGTTTCTGGAAAACGTCACTGATGGTACGCATACATTAATTTTTTGGGAACATGGTTCGGCGCGACGCAGAAAAGATGGTCACCCCGACCAGTTTTTTTGTTAAGCGTAATAACAATCAGTAAATGTTCTTGTTAAAGAACTAAAAAATGGGTGTCGTGGTAAACAACAAATATTGAATTATTTGAGAGCACCGAAATTGCAATTGGATTTTTATTACACTTCGGGTAGAAACCGGAATTTCGAAGGAAGATATTTACCAATGACAAAAATTAATTCCTCTGGAACACTGAAAATACAGAAAAAAAAGATATCCACTGTTAGACCGTCTGTAATTATCCGATCTTTCCGTGTCTTCAGTATTCTATTGATAATAACTTCTTCTCTACTTGCACAGTACGAAGATACCGGTAAACGCGGTAATTATTTCTCCAAAAAAAAATACGCTCCTTCCGACATTCCTGCTTTTAAAGATAACCGTGCGAAACTCCCTTCCCCAATTTGTGAACGCAATCCCGAATATGTAGCACTCTATTGGAAAGCATGGTCGCTGGCATTCGATCATTTTAAACGTCCGCCGCAAGGTTCGCCGTTCGTTTCAAATTATATCGATGAAGCTTTTTCGCCGAGTGTGTTCCAGTGGGACACATTCTTTATGTTGATGTTCGCCCGGTACGGTCACTCCGTTTTTCCCGCCATCCAGTCGTTGGACAATTTTTATTCCCGTCAATACGAAAACGGCTACATCTGCCGTGAAATACAGGAAGCGGACGGAAAGGATTATGTTTTCATCGGACGGGAGCATACAATAAATCCGCCGCTTTTTGCCTGGGCAGAAGTGGAATCGTATAAAGTGACGGGAGATTCATCCCGGTTTGCAGCAATTCTTCCTGCATTGAAAAAATATGCTGAATGGCTGGAACAAAACAGAAAAAAAGAAGGGACTAAACACGGATTGTATTGGAACACCGGATTAGGCTCCGGCATGGATAATCTGCCGTTGAAAGGATCTGGCTGGGTGGACATGTCATCCCAAATGGTTCTGATGTATCGCAATATTTCGTTCATGTGTGCTGAATTGAAACTAACTGATGAGACCACATTGTTCGAATCTAAAGCAAATGATATTGCCCAGCGGATCAATCAGTGGATGTGGAACGAGACAGATGGTCTCTACTATAACCTGGATGATGACGGAAATCAGCTGCGATTGAAGAATATTGGATCGTTTTGGCCGATGCTTGCCGGTATTGCGGATCTTTCAAAAGCAAAACGGCTTCTTACACATTTAAAAGATCCCCGTTCATTCTGGCGGTCGATCCCGTTTCCATCACTGGCTGCGGATGAAACTGCTTATCAGGCGGACGGGCATTACTGGTTGGGAGGCGTTTGGGCGCCGACGAATGTGATGATCGTAAAAGGACTTGAACAGTACGGCCGCGAAACTGGAAATGCGTCTGATTATTCGTTCAACGAATTTGCTACCGCAGCAGCAGAAAAATATTTGGACGGCCTTACCGAAGTATATGCTAAGACCGGAACGCTATGGGAAAATTATTCTCCCGACTTAATGATGCGTGGCAATCCCTCGCAGAAAAACTTTGTCGGCTGGACAGGCTGCGGACCGATACAATTGTTGATTGAAAATGTCCTCGGCTTCCATCCGGACGGCGCACACAATTCGTTAACCTGGAACATTACAAGAATTGACCGACATGGGATTGAACAATTACGTTTCGGCGAAGTGTCGGTGACACTCATTTCTCAGGAGCGCGTTTCCGTCGGTGCTCCGGCAGAAGTTCATGTAATTGCCAACAGATCATTCGAACTGACCATTTCAGTGGATGGCGGAGAACAAAAGAAAATACAGATAACTAAAGGTCCGCAACGAATTACGGTAAAATAATGGTTCCTCAGTTTAACGACGCACGCTCGATGAATTCTCACTATCATGAACTTGTTCAGGTATTACCACTATGCATTAATGGTATTTTGCTCGATCCTTAACGCCCAATCCATTACTGTCCAGCCTTCGACTTCAGCATACGTCTTTTCAAACGGCGTATCCGTTCCCTCCGATTATCCTCACATCTCAATCAGTGTGAAGAACAATCCTGATTCCGGGTTCATCTTTATCAACAATTGGGGCGGAATGCCGTACATTGCAATTCTTGATACCAACGGTGAGCCTGTTTTCTACCGTAAAATGCCTTCGAACGCGCGCGATTTTAAATTACAGTCAAACGGGAATTTGTCGTACCGTCTGGCAGATCCGTACTATCGTTTTTATGAAATGGATTCATCATACGTCGTTCTCCGAGAAATTACGGCAAAGAACGGATTTGGAACTGATGAACATGATTTGCAGATCCTTCCCAACGACAATGTTTTGCTGATTCCGTTGGAATGGAAAACTGTTAATATGAGCACGTTGGTTGCCGGGGGAAGAACAGATGCCTCCGTCATCGGAAATCATGTGCAGGAGATTGATCCGACAGGAAATGTTGTTTTCGAGTGGAAAAGTTGGGATCATCTGAATATTGTCGATGCAGTGAACGAAAATCTTACAGCGCAAACAATTGATTTTGTTCACATGAACGCCATAGCTGTGGACAACGATTCAAATATCCTTATTTCTAGCAGACATCTTTCCGAAATAACAAAAATCAATCGCAAAACCGGAAAGATTATGTGGCGGCTCGGAGGAAAACATAATCAGTTCACATTCATCAACGATCCATTCAACGGTCCATCGTACCAGCACGATATTCGTGCGCTGCCGAACGGGAACTATACGATAATGGATAACGGAAACTTCCATGCTCCCCAGGTTTCACGCGCGGTGGAATATAAACTGGATACTGCGGCAAAAACAGCAACGCTTGTCTGGCAGTACCGGCACTCGCCGGATCGGTATACTAGTTGGATGGGAAATGTTCAGCGATTGCCAAACGGCAATACACTTATTAACTGGGCAGATGGTTCATTACCAAAACTGACCGAAGTTACTCCGGCGGGAGTGATAGTACTGGAATTGGGTTTTGTCAACTATTGCCACAGCTACCGTGTTTTTAAATTTCCGTGGAAAGGAAAAGCTAAAGCGCCCGAGCTGACACTGGAGGTTGGAACCAATAACGTGACAATGATCTTTAATACCTTCGACCAAATGCCGAATCATACATATCTGTTGTACATAGATACGATTTCTCATCCTGTTCGGTTGGTTGATTCAACAACAATGACTGCTGTTGATGTCAACGGATTGAGAAATGGGGAACGATATTATTTTCGTGTTACATCGAGGGATAGTTCCGGGAAAGAAAGTTCGTTCTCCAATGAAGAAAATGCAATTGCAAAATTCTTCTCGCCAGGAGAAAATCTGGTGGTGAATGGCGACTTTGCGAATGGACTTGATGAGTGGAAAATGAACATTACTTCGCCGGGTGTAGGCCTTCCATTTATTACTGCCGACGGAGAATTGTTTGTACAGATTGGCAGCGCCGGAACACAGGCATGGCATGTACAGATGACTCAAGAAGGGATTCCAGTGATGAATGGTATGCCATACCGTTTCGAATTTGATGCCTACGCGACAATATCCAGGACGATCGATCCAAAAGTGGCAATGATCGCCGCACCAAATACCAACTATAGTAAAACAGGTTCAATGTTACTCACGACAGCGAAACAGCATTTTTCGTACGATTTTACGATGCAGGATGCCACCGACAAAAACGCACGCATTGTTTTTAACTGCGGATTATTCGATGCCGATGTTTTTATCGATAATGTTGCTTTAAAACAGATCGTTCCAGTCAGTGTTTCGGATTATCCGACATCAGTTTCCGGCATCAGTTCGCTTCAACAAAATTATCCGAATCCGTTCAATCCGGAAACGAAGATACTGTTCACGCTGGCGGTTTCCGGTTATGTTACATTAACACTTCATGATGTGCTTGGCCGTACCGTTGCAACGCTGATCAATCAGTTTTTATACGCTGGAACACAACACATAACGATTTCTCAATCCCGTTACGGCCTGACGAGCGGAATCTATTTCTATACGCTCACATCCGGTTCATTCTCTTCAACAAAACGGATGGTTCTTCTTCAATAACGAAAGAATGGTTTTATGAAATCATTTCAATTTACTATTATCATAA
>JALNZH010000115.1 GCA_023229405.1 Bacteroidota bacterium | reverse complement strand
TTCGATAACGCAGGTTTTTTTTTCCACCGCTGTAATTTCTTACCAATAAACTCATCCTCTCTCTACGTCACGGACAACCACGAAGAAAATGTAAAGCGAGTGTCGACGCATTTCATACCCGGTTGTCGGAATTATATTCTGCTGATTTTTGCATTTTGGGGCACTATCGATCATTTCGGCTTCTCATGTGCTTCCTCTTCGCGTCAACGTTCCACGGCTATGCACTCCGTGTATGGCTGATCAGTATTATAAAAATATATTTTTATGATAGTACTCCAGTGTTGAATAATACTTTGGATTTTTTATATATTCTATACGGGGGGATTCGAATACCGTTCACCAATAGGGTCCCATGCACAATAATTCTATCGCCGTATTGCTTGTCGATGATTCGGAAAGCCGGCTGCTGATCCATTCCAGGATATTAGCAGAGTGCGGTTATGAGATCGTTACTGCCGAAAACGGTACGGACTGTCTGCGCATGGCGCATGAGCGACTCTTCGACATTATCCTTCTTGATGTCGTACTTCCCGATATCAATGGTATCGATGTCTGCCGCCAATTGAAAGCCGATCCCCACACACAAAACACTCTCATCCTGTTAATCTCCAGCGTCGAAATTAAAAGCTTAAGTCAATCCCGAGGTCTCGATTCAGGCGCAGACGGATATATGATTATGCCGGTGTCGAATCAGGAAATGATCTCCCGAGTCCGCGCTCTAGAACGGATTAAACGTAGTGAAGATGCGCTTCGCCGATCACATGAACTGCTTCAACAGCACACCGAAGAGCTGGAAAAGATCAATCGTAACCTGCAAAACGAAATAAATGAGCACCATCGAACCGAAGCGGCGTTGCGCGCTTCGGAAGAATACTCCCGCAGCATCGTCAATTGCTCCCTCGATATGATTATCACTGTGGATAATGAACGGAGAATTGTCGAATTCAATGAATCCGCCCAGAGAACGTTCGGCTACACAAAAGAGGAAGTTGTGGGGAAAAACATTAGCATCCTCTATGCAAGTTTGGACGAGGGAAAGCGTATTCATAATTCAACCGTCGACTCCGGCAGTGCGCGCGGCGAAATTCTGAACCGAAAGAAAAACGGCGAGGTGTTTACGAGCCGAATCGCCTCATCGGTGTTGCGCACGAAAGAGAACCAATTGCTGGGCATTGTCGGTGTTTCAAGAGATGTGACGGAACAAAAATTAGCAGATGAAGCATTGCTGGAAAGCGAAGAACGGTATCGGCTGTTGTTTACACAATCCCCTCTCGGCATTCTGCATATCGATTCTAACGGAGTGATCCTGAATTCCAATAAGATGGCCTCCGAAATCTTTGGCATTCCGCGCGAACATCGTGCCCCCTCCTCCATATACGATCAGCTACGGCATCCGAAATTAATTGATGTAATCCTCGGGTCATTACACGGCGTACCGGGATTCTATCAAGGCACATTTACATCACTTGATTTGGAGAAGGAGTTTACTCTTCGGTTCATCACCCGTCCGGTTACAACAAAGGGAAGCGCCGCAGGAAGCGTAATCGCTATCGTGGAAGATATTACCGAACAAACAAACGTGCAGCGCCAGTTAATCCAGTCGCAAAAACTGGAGAGTCTGGGAATGCTTGCCGGCGGTATAGCCCACGATTTTAACAATCTCTTATCGATAATACTGGGAAATGCTGAAATGCTGCGTCGAAATTTGGAACATGATCCCAAGCTAAAAAAATATGTCGGTGGTATTATCGAGGTGGCCCACCGTGGCGGATCTATTTCGAAACAGTTGTTGTTGTTCTCCCGAAAATCCGAATTTTCACTTCAGCCTATCTCGCTGTCGTCCATTATCGACGAATTAAAATTGATGCTGCAACACTTCATTCCCAAATCAATTGCAATTCAAACATCGATGGAGGGAATCAACGACTTCATTCAATGCGATAAGGGACACATCCATCAAGTGATCATTAATTTATGTATCAATGCGAAAGACGCCATGGATGGTCAAGGAACACTGATCATCACCGAACGTATCGAACATTCTTCTTCGCTGTTAAAAATTCTGCCGTCGATTCCAGAAGGGAATTATGTGAGTCTCGCCATCAGCGACACCGGTCCGGGAATTGATAAGAACATGCTGAAGAAGATCTTCGACCCGTTCTTTACCACAAAAGAAAAAGGGAAAGGAACCGGACTGGGCTTATCAATCGTCAATGGGATTGTACGCAGCCACAACGGATATATTGATGTGCAATCGACAAAAGGTTCCGGCACAACGTTCACACTTTATTTCCCCGCGGTTACTCAAATTCCCGCCGATCTCTCGTCACATCGCCAGGCGGGTATATTAAAAGGAAAACGGATACTGATCGTGGATGATGAACATCTCTTGCTGCAAGTACTTGCGGAATCACTCGAAGCCAATGGACTCATTGTACAATCTGCATCGGATGGTATTGCGGCGTTGGAAATATTTCAACACCACAGTCATGAAACTGATTTGATCATTTCGGATTTAGATATGCCGTTAATGGATGGAACAGTATTCTATCGTGAACTACGAAAAATCAATTCTTCGATACCCGTCGTCATCTCGTCCGGATATTTGGATCCCGTTGGTCGATCTCAATTACTTAAAGATGGAATTGTGCAGATCATTCAAAAACCGTTTAAAACGGAAGAAGTGGTGCGAATGCTGGAACACTTGTTTTCGCAAAAACTGCAAGTATCAAAAATGAACACGAACAACGATTGACCAATACTGCTGCTGTTACGATAACAAATGTCGGTCAAATGCAATAGTAACGAAGTATGGTTTTTTATCATTTCACTGTTGTTCAGTAAGTTTCAATACACAAGTCACGAAATCCATGACAAAAATACGTTGCCTTTCCTTCGTATCGTGAACCGGTAATGTTCTTTCCTTCATAACTACATGTAAACGGATAGCACATTCCGCTTTTCCTTCGCCTCGAGACAATTCAAAAAGCATCAACGGCATACTCTATGGTAGGATTCTCTTAGTGAGCAAGGATATCCATGAAACAACGGGTAATGGAGTTGTCGTTTGGATATTGATATACAGCGGTACCGAAAGAGCGGTTGTATAATCTTCAACTGTATTTCATGCTTTTAATTTATTACTTTACACCATGTGTATGTAAAAAAAGTTTTTTCATTGTGATATTTTCCATGGAATACTGTGAAATATGGTACTCATGGAATTAGTCGGGAACTGCTGCTTATGAAACCTTCCGTATCGAAACAAAAAATTCTCGTCATCGACGACGAAGAAAGCTACCGGCAGGTTATAACGATCACCCTACAGATGATAGGATACGAAATCATTGAAGCAACAAACGGTCTGGATGGACTTGCTGCGGCAAAAATGCATCACCCGGATATGATTCTGTGCGACATTAATATGCCGAAGATGGACGGAATAGAACTATTAAACACGTTGAAAAACGAACAGGAATTTGCCGGAATACCGTTTGTGTTTCTTACCGGTAATGCCGGTCCGGGAGACATGCGAAAAGGAATGCAGCTGGGTGCGGATGATTATCTCACCAAACCTTTCACAGCAGAAGAATTAATCAACGCCATAGAAGTTCGGCTGGCAAAGAAAAAAACTATTCAGAAGTACTTTGAATCGCAATTCGACGATATAAAATCCAATATTACCTTGGCGCTGCCGCATGAATTCCGAACTCCGCTGAATGGAATTTTAGGATTCTCGCAAATCCTCATCGACGAAGACCATATCTCCGAAGAAGAAGTGAAACAAATCGGCCGGATGATTAACCGTTCTGGCAAACGCCTTCATCACCTGCTAGAGAATATGGTGTTGTTCGGTCAATTGCAGTTATGGCTTCATGATGAGAACAAGACCGCGGAATTGCGAAGAGATCAGGCGATAAAAATCGGCGACATTATCACGAGCATGGCGGAACACGAAATGAAAAAACATGATCGGCCCGGTGCAATTCATATTTCGGTTGCCGAAACATCCGTACAGATCTCGGGACATTTTCTGAAGAAGATTCTTGAAGAAATATTGGACAATTCCTTAAAGTTTTCCAGTGCCGCATCGGTCATTACCATTTCGTGTGAACGAAAAGATCAAGAGGTCTGCCTGGTGATACACGATTCGGGGCGTGGAATGTCGGACGAGCAGCTTCATAAGATTTCGGGATTTCAGCAGTTCGAACGGGGATATTATGAACAACAGGGTGCTGGCCTTGGATTAGCTGTAACAAAATTATTAATTGATATCCACGGCGGTGACTTAACGATTGAAAGCGAAAAAAATAAAGGAACAACGGTATGCATTACGTTGCCTGCCGGTGAATAACACACGATAATTCAAACCAACATACCGTTACTGATCTATTTTATTTACTTGCTCTAGAAGAAGAAAAAGCATTTTTTTAATATCATTTCAGAAGAAAATAGCAGAAATTCCGTCAAGAATTTAAGACACAGGACATCAATATCTATTATATAAAGAAAGAATATACGTTATGTCGGGACATAAACAGAAGATCTTGATCGTGGATGATGAACCGGATATGCGAAAAATAATCAACGACGTCCTTACCGAAGCTGGATACGACACGTATTTGGCGGAGAACGGCGCGCATGCGCTCGAACTTGCCTCCGCCATCAGTCCTGATTTAATACTCAGCGACATCCAGATGCCCTCCATGAATGGTTATGAATTACTCAACACCGTTAAAGTCGATCCGGAGCTGGGAAAAGTCCCTTTCGTATTTATGACCGGAGTAAATGTCGGACGATTCGACTTGAGGAAAGGGATGGATTTAGGCGCAGATGATTATTTAACAAAACCGTTCTCAGTGGAAGACCTGATCCATGCCGTCGAAGTCCGCCTGAGAAAACAACAATTGTGGAAAGCGTTCACCGATTCAAAACTGACGAAAACTCAAACGGGTTTTATCGTCCTGCTCTCCAATGAACTGCAGATTCTCGTGATGGATATTCTGGAGCATGCCCAATCCCTTCTCGCGGGAAAAGACATCGCACCAAGCGATGTGGAGACCGCAGCCTTAATGATCACCCGGTCGGGAAAACGCCTCAGCCATCTGCATGAAAATATCCTATACTATTCCATGCTGCAAATCTGGGTAAAAGACCGTGAAACAATCGAAGAAATGCGAAAAGAAGTAACTACGTCGTACCTCTCGGTGCTTCATTCCATTTTACACGAAAACGTTCGTATGAAAATGCGTACGGATGCTCTCACCGTCAACTGCACCGATACGGCACTCCAGATTTCTCCCGCAGATTTTGGAAAAATCGTCGATGAAGTGCTGGACAACGCATGTAAGTTTTCCGAAGCGAACAGTCCGGTAACCATCACATCCAGTCAGGATGATCTAATGTTGTCCCTTACCATTCGCGACAATGGACGCGGGATGACGAACGAAGAAATCGCCCAATCAGCGTCGTTCTTCGGCAACGATCAATCAATACAACGCAAAACTGAAGGCGGAGTTGGTTTAACCATCGCGGCAACAATCACCGAATTATATGGAGGCCGCCTTTCGGTTGAAAGTACTCTGCACAAAGGAACAACCGTAACGATTTCGTTCCCGAGAGCAGCAGTATCGTAAAATTGAAGAGCTAAGCGCACTGCACCAATGGTGTTCACGCAAACCACAAGCCTGCGGTTGTTATTCTTTAATGATCTTTGCGATAGTCATCATCAGCGTTTCGGCTGTGTATGGTTTATCGATGTACGCATTCACTGGTTGATCACCACCGCTCATCGCCTTTTGTTTATCGATCAATCCGCTTGATGCCACAATTTTTACTTTCGGATCGATTTTTCTCAACGTCACAATCAGATGCCGACCGTCCATCACCGGCATCATCATATCCGTCAGGACTAATGATATTTTCCCCCGGTACTCGGCATATTTGGCAATAGCATCCGCTCCGTCGGTTGCGGTAATCACGGTATAGGAATACGACTCAAGGGTATGTTGTGTCACTTCACGAATCGCTTGTTCATCATCTACGACCAGAATCAGCTCCCCGTTCCCTTTCAGATTGGTATATTCCTTTTTTTCTTCGGCAACAATGGATGATTGCACCGTTGCCGGTAAAAACACGTTCATTGTCGTTCCTTTTCCTACCGCACTCTGAACCGTAATAAATCCACCATGGCTTTTCACGATTGTGTACACTGTGGAGAGGCCGAGACCGGTACCTTTCCCCACTTCCTTTGTTGTGAAAAACGGTTCGAAGACATGATCCAAAATACCCGGCGCGATACCGGATCCCGTATCACGAACTGAAAACCTGACGTACGAACCCACCTTCGCGTCGATGTTCATTCGAACATACTGCTCGTCAAACGTTTCGTTTGCCGCAACAATCGATAGTGTTCCTCCTTCCGGCATTGCATCACGAGCATTGACACCCAGATTCATGATCAATTGATGAAAATGCGTCGGATCACTCATGATGGTCCATGTATTGTTCGGAATATCCGTAGTGATGGTGATTGATCTCGGAAAGGTCTCTTTGAAAATGCTGATGATTTCCTTAATTAAATGCCGCGGCTGTAATAGCACTTTTTGCGTATCCACACCCCGCGCAAACGCCAGAATCTGTTTAACGATTTCCGAACCGCGCCGCGCGCTGGATTCTACCGATGCTAGAATTTTTTGCGAAGTATCGGATGCATGAGATTTTTTCAGCAGCTCCATTGCCAATAAGATCGGGGCCATAACATTATTCAGATCATGTGCAATCCCTCCGGCAAGTGTCCCGAGACTTCCCATCCGTTGTGTTCTTAAAAATTGCGCTTCGATCTGTTTCTTTTCGGTGATGTCGTTGCCGATGGAAAGGACAGACGATGGTTTCCCCTCATCATCGTAGATAATGTTTAGCCGAACATCCGCGATAATATGCTGACGTTCTTTGGTGTTCATGTTAAACTCACCGATAAGATTATTATCGGTGAGTAATTGAGCCATCTTTTTTTGGTACTCGCTATTGTTCTCAAACACCAACGAACGAATATCCTTTCCGACCGCTTCCTCCGCCGTCCAGCCGAACAGACGCTCGGAACCTTTATTCCAATAAAGAACTGCGTATTCCATATCCTGGAGAATGATGGCATCGTGTGCTTCATTCAACAGCATAGCCTGTTCTTTAATTTTTTGCACGGCTTTGTTTCGTTCCGTAACATCCTGTTTTACACCAACAAAGTGAGTAATATTATTGTGTGCATTGCGAACAGGGGTTACTGTCATTTCATCAATATAGAGCGACCCATCTTTCTTTTTATTAATAAATTCACCATGCCAAACATTCCCGGAAAGAATGGTTTCCCACAATTTTTTGTATTGCACTTCCGATTGTTTTCCTGATTTTAGGATTCGGGGATTCATACCTCGTACCTCATCCAGAGTATACCCGGTCATTTTTGTATACGCATTATTCACCCAAACAATATCTCCCTTCATATCCGTAATAACAATTCCATTAGCAGCAGATTCCAATGCAGTAGTTTGTAGCATTTGCATCTCTTCTGTGCGCTTCATATTGTCGATGTCAGTATTTGTTCCCAGCATCCGTTTCGGTTTCCCGTCGGATGTGTATTCTATGATTTTCCCGATGGAAAGAATCCATTTCCACTTTCCGGATTTCGTCCGTTGCCTGAGCTCAATTCTGAAATCGCTTGCCTTACCACTTATATGTTCAGTAAACACTTGCATCACTCGTTCTCGATCATCCGAATGTAATCGGTCAATCCATGCAGTATAGGTTTCAACAAATGTTTCCGGTTCATATCCCAGCATAGACGCATAAACGTCATTCACGATTGCTTTCCCCGTTTGAATATCAAGATCATACAATCCCTGATTGGCTGCGGTAATGGATAAGCGCAGACGTTCCTCGCTTTCTCGCAGTTTTTCTTCCGACTGTTTCCGTTGCGTGAGATCGGAGATGATCATACTAGTTTTTTGATCACCCTTGGAATTCACAAACCGGATTGTGGAAACGAACGCGGGGAAACTTGATCCATCGTTGCGCAGCAACAACAGTTCGCCGTTGAATTTCCCAGTTTTGGACCGTTCTTCTAATGCACTTGTTACCCGATGATCGCGCTGATCTACCAATCCATCTCTTCCCAGTGAACGAATTTCCTCTTCCGTTCCTCCAAACATTTTGCATGCCGAGGGGTTTAACGAAAGAATTTCTCCGGATTCCCGTGTTAATAATATTGCTTCTCCGCTGTTTTCAAACAATAAACGGTACCGCTCCTCACTTTCACGGACAATCATTTCCATTTTTTTCCGTTCCGAGATATCCTTCGCAACACCGATCAGAGCGATTGTTTCTCCCTGTTCATTTCGAATAATCGATGTTGAAAGCTCGATGGTGAATACTTCGCCGTTTTTTTTCTGGTTCAACAGTTCACCATGCCACCCCCCTTGTTCGGTGCGCGGAAGAATATGGGAAAGTGTTTCAGGATTATTCCCGGATGAGCGCAGTATGGAGACATGCTTTCCTATCACTTCGGACGGCTCATAACCGTAGGTTTTGCAAAACGCATTATTCACAAAGAAGATCCGGTCTTCCAAATCTGTAATGCTGACACATTCCGTAATGCTGCGAAGCGCATGAGCAAGCATTTCTATCTGCTTCTCCGATTCTTTCCGTTCTTTAATGTCCCGAACGAAATTTGTTGCTGTAACCAGTTTCCCTTCTGCATTGTAATGACAATACGATGTTTGTTCCACCCACAATCGTTCCCCATTTTTCTTTTGGATGACAAATTCGGATGTCATTGTCACCCGCCGTTCCTTCGCCCATAGTCGGTACTTCAATACCATCGATTTGCGCTGTTCCGGCACAATAAGATTAAAAACACTCATCCCCAATAATTCCTGTTCGCTATACCCGCTGATAATCAGTGAGCCGGGATTGCAATACGTGAAAATGGACCGACTGTTGGTTTCATAATACGCTTCGCGAACATTTTCCACAATCGATCGGTAGCGCTCTTCGCTTTCCCTCAGTGAACGTTCCACGAGCTTTTGTTCCGTAACATCTTGATAAATTGCATAGAACAAATTTCTTCCGTATAATCGAATGGATTTCGCCCATACGTGAACGTACTGTATTTTTCCGCTCTTTGTCCGTTGACGAGTCTCAAAATGGTCGCTTCCCTCGTTAATAATTTTTTGCATATGCCGTTTCGTCGCTTCCGGATTTTCCACCGCTTCATAATCGGAGATTTTGAGCGCAAAAAATTCGTCGCGGGTGTATTCCAATTGTGAATACGCAGCTTCATTCGCCTCTATCGTCTGGCCTGTATCACTGTCAATGAGCAGGACACCATTCGGCGATTCATCAAAGATGGTTCGGAATCGTACTTCCGCCTCAAAGAGTGTCTGTTCAGATTTTTTTCTTTCAGTAATATCCCTGGCAAATCCATTGATATATTCTTGATTGCGGAATTGAACAAACGTCGAAGAAATTTCGACAGGAAATTCTGATCCATCCTTGCGGCGGTGTACTGCTTCGGCAGTGTAATATTTTTTCTCTTTTAAATTATTCCAGAGTTCGGTCCAATGCACAGCCGTGGCCCGGGGATTAACTTCAGAGACATGCATTTTCAATAGCTCATTCGGAGCGTAACCCAAATTTCTACATCCAGCGGCATTTATATAGACAAACTGTCCGTCTTTGTTGATCCAATAGACAATGTCACATGTTACATCCAGCGTCTTATAGAGCAGTTCCAGACGTTCCTGCGTACGCTGGCGTTCGGTAATGTCCATCGTGTAGCCAGCAAGATATCGCGCGGATTCTTTGTGAAAAATTGGAAATTTGACGGTATGATATATGCGTCCATTGAATTCTTCCTCCTGCTCCAATAACTCACCACTGGCAAGCACGTTCGTGTCATCAGCGATCATTTTTTGGGCAAACTCAGGCGGAAATATTTCATCCGATGTTTTTCCGAGCAGTTCATTTAGCGGACGCCCCAGCATTGTGGCAAAGTTAGCGCTCAGCCGTAGCGAAC
>JALNZH010000114.1 GCA_023229405.1 Bacteroidota bacterium | reverse complement strand
TGAAGTTGATGCGAACCGTCAGCGTTGCGGATGGGAGAATTATTGCCATACCCGGAATTACAAAGAACGATGAATCCGATATCTCCGTTTTGGAAATAGTCAGAATAGCGTTTCCCGTATTGGTCACAACGACGGAATCATTGCTTATCTGTCCCTTCAATACTTTACCGAACGATAACATCGTACGATCAACAGAAAAGACCGGTTCCGTGGCAGTTCCTTTTACCATCACCGTATCGGCAGCAAGTGCGCCATTATGCCGAAAGAGAACCACGGCCTTTTTATTTCCCCGCGGACGAAGCGGATTAAATGTGAGGATGAATTCTTTCTTCGAACCGGAATTCAGAATAACCGAAGTAGGAGAGACGGTAAATTGCGAATCACTCACCGTTATGGAGGTAACCGCCAGTGATGTATTGCCGGCGTTCGTTATGGTGATTGTGTCCGATCTCATGGAATCGACCCGCACTTCTCCAATATCAACGATGCGCCTCGTAACAGAAAACACTGGCAGAATGCCGAATCCGGTCATAGCAACGATGTTCGTATCCGGATTCCCGTTGTGGAAAAATTTCAGATTTCCCGATTGCGTCCCCATCAATGCCGGAGCAAACGTGACAGTGAATTTCTGTTTTTCGTTCGGATTCACGACAGCCGTAGTTGGAGTGATTTTGAATTGGATGGAATCTGATGATACTATAGATGCGATATATAATTCGTCATTCCCGCTATTGGTGACGAACAATGAATCGATTCTCATTGAACCAACAACATTGGATCCAAAATTGAACGACAATTTATCCGCAGTAAACACCGGTTCGATCCCCGTGCCCGTTACGTGAACGCTGTCTGGCGATGTTGTTGAAGCTGAGTGATAAAAGATCAGTTCGCCGTTGTAATCACCTTGCGATTGCGGTGCAAACGTTACCGTTACCCAGGTGGAATCACTTGCCGGTACATCGACCGTAGAGGGTGTTGCGATATATCCGCCTACAGTGCAAGTTATGCTCGAAACGTGAAGAACAGCAGCACCGGGATTCTTTATGACTACACTGTCCTTTTTTGACTCGCCCCGACGGACATTGCCAAAACTTAACTGCACCGGTACTACTTCAAACTGCGATGCGGTTGCGGTCCCGTGTGGATATATGCGATAATCATCTCCGGAACCGTAGATATTGTTCCGAAGTGTTATCCATTCATTAAAAGTTCCCTCTGCCTGAGGAGCGAACACGATATACAGTATCGCACTGTCCGATGCTGCGATCGTAGCTTTCGTCATTACCGCTGTAAAATGCGGTGAACTGAAGATCAGTTCAGAAATGATCAACGGAAAAGAACCGGTATTATATATCATCACACTGTCTTTTTTGGAATCTCCGACGGGGACAGTGCCAAAATCGGGATAACTCGACGACATCGTCATCGCGGGATAAATCGCCTTTCCTTTCAGTACGATCGTATCCATTCCCGTCGTTCCGTTATGGCTCACAAAAACATAGGTATCCGTACCGCCATGATACGCGTTGAACCATACAACAAGCATGACGCTGTCTCCGATGGCGATGATATCGCTGCTGAGTGAACCGCCGAACGTATAAGGATCGACGAACCCGACACTATACATTTGCAGAGGCCAGGATCCGGTGTTTTTAATATAGAGCGTATCGTATTTCATTTCAGGACGAAGAACGTTCCCAAAGAGAATCTCTTTCTTCGAGTACGATGCAATGCCTTTTAATTCTGTTCCAACGATGATAAACGTCGTCAGCGTATCAATGGGACCAGCTGTGATGACATTATTGCCCTTATCTCGTGAAATAACATCAACGTACTTCCATAGACCATCTTTCCACTGCATGATCCGCAAGGAGTCGTCATCCGGGATACCTGCAGTATTCACATCGCCGTCGTTATACGTCAGTGAGATCGTACCACTGAGCTGAGAAATGCGGTGCTGTTCTGCCGTATAGTAATATCTGAGTATCTTTTGACCGACCGGTATCGAAGGAATTTGCACCACCGCAGTATCGTACAATGTCACGGTAATGTCATCAGAATCCTGCAATGCTGTCGCGCCAAGAGTAAACGGGTGGTACCGTTGCGCGTCCTTGTCAGCAATTTCCCATACATATTCTTTTGGCGTCGAGACGTACCGGCGTAAATGACCGAGTATCATATATGGTGCAATATTTCCACCAACCCTCAGTGAGAATGAATTCGTATGCACGTGATTTTCCACATTCCCATTCACGGTCACATTTTTTGTCAATGTAATCCAATTCCCTCCCAGAAGGTGACGGAGCACGGTGGAGGAATCCGGAATTTCATTGCCAGTGCTTCCGGTCCAACCGGCATAATTCACGTCGTAATAATTTTGATGGTGAGGTATGGTCGCTAGGGTCCCGCCATTTGGCTGAAGCGTGGCACCGTTCCATAGCGTCACGTTTTGCGTTGCGTTGTTAAGAATACCGCTTTGGATCCCAAGAACGTCTCGGACCTGGAACGGTTTGCTCACGGATGTTCCATTCGAATTGGAAAAATAGATGCTCTGCACTGTATCCGGCAGAAGAGAACCGGTCACTTGAACTGCGTTCGCTTCGCCGAACGAAAAAACTCCTGAATCTCCCAGGGCAACGTCGCCGGAAAGCTGCAGAGTTCCATTTATTCCCGCGGGATGCTGTGTCGAGAAATTCCCACCGTTTGTCAGTATAAAATTACCACCTCCGTACATTTTTCGCACCTGTCCTCCGCTGAAACTTCCCGTCCGAAATGTTACGCCAGCAGAAAGATTCAGATCGCACCATTGTGCGCTTAAATCGAAACCGGGTGTACACAGTGATGTATTGAACGTAAAACCGCTGGAATTTTGAATCGTCAATCCGCCGAGAGAATCGGGAAGTCGTGTTCCAGAGTTTTGCGCAAGGCTGCCGTTAAAGGTGATGCTGCTGCTGATGGGTGAAACAAACATATATTCCGCAGTCTGGATCGTACCGTCAATTCCGTTAATATGCGCTGTGAGCAACGAGCCAGGTTGTTGAATATACATTCCTGTCCCGTGTATCTCATAAACACCGGCTGTAAGCGTATTGAAGGAGAGTGTATCGGGGGAATTCACCGTAATGTTGCCTTTGGTGAGAGTTAATATGTTCCCGTGGTATGACCCGTTAAACAAAAGACCGGATGGATTATCGACAATAAAGGAAATATACTGCAATGGCATATCCTTGAAATATGAATGGAGCGTTCCGGTTTGCTGCGGTACGCTCCCATTATACACGATCGTGTATGACCAGTTATCCAACACTGTCGTACCGGTATTTTGGAATACTCCGGGTAATCCGTTGGCATGGGCTGTCTCCACTCTTTCTGCGATCTTCACGTTGCCTGGACCAAGTATGCTGTACTGTTTTGCAAACAGATTCGTCATCGTTAATGTAATATCCTGTGGAAGAGTCACGCTACCGGTATCGAGATATACATTCGTAACCGAAACACTCGATAGGAATTGAACGCCGGCGGGATTCTTGATGTTGATATTGGAAATACTAATTAGCTCATTACCTGATGTCTGCGCAGACGTTCCGATATATTCCAATGTTCCGCAATGCGTATAACTTCCCGCATTAATCAGTAATCCTAGTGTTGACCGGATTCGGAGCGTGGTAGTGATTAAATACCAGGTATCCGGCCATCCAAATTTTATATTCTCGGCACTCACATACGTTCCACCAATTTCGATTGTTGCCCACGATGAAGTGATGGAATTACATTTTGAGGTGTATGTGCTGTCTCGCGTGATATTTCCCGAAACGAATAATGACGAGCCGTTAATGCTGAGTGAACCTGAATTCTCCGAACCGCCGTCGAGATAGAGATTCTTTGGTGCGTCATAGGTTCCAATTTTTGTCGGACTGTTGATACTTAAAATTCCCGCTTTAAAATCTGTCAACACTCTCGCAGTATCGCTCAATGATATATTCACTGTCCATCCTACAACATCACCGGACCATTTGTTCCCAATCACTTGTCTGCCGTCACCGACAAAATTAACACTTGCAGAAGTTCCCGTGGTGATCAGGGTAGTGGAAAGTTTTGTTGCATCAGAATTCAGTATTCCATACAGGTAGAGTCCGATATTATCGATTATCGATAACCGTGTTCCTGCAGAAGCACCGAGCAAGAGAAGATTATGAACATAACCTCCGGAGCTGTATGTGATTTGATCCCCCGCGCGAATGACGACATCGTCATTTCCATCAGGAATTCCGTCCTCATCCGAACCGCCGATCAAAAACCAGTTTGATCCATCTCCCCAAGTACCACTTGCTGTCGATTGGAAGTTCCCTCCGGTTCCGTTGAGCGACGAGGTTGTCGACGTACCAATCGCAAATTCTCCGAACGCAGTGATTCCGGTGAACGTGACAGAACCGAACGATGCAGCGGAGGCCGCCCCGACAAGCGTCCACGCAGCTGTACTGCCGATGTCCCTTCGAAATAATTTGATCCCGGACGGATTCTCCTGATCGGCAAGTGTCAACGCACCGGCTCCCAGACCGAATGTCAAATCGGCATTGAATGCACCATTGTCCGTTGTCTTCACAACCCAATATCCGAAGTGCAGCGTAGAGACACCGGATGGAGTCGTCCCTTGAACTGCTGATTGGAGCTTCGAAACAACAATGGTATCTGTTTCGGTTTTTGTTTGGAACATGGAAAACAACGATGCGCCGGAGAATTTCACTTCGCTCGCTGCAGACACAACCGCTCTCACGGAAGAAGCGGCAAACGGAATTGCAGAAGCGATCCATTCCGGTGTATTGACAAACGTGCCGTCGTTCGTACCTGTAATATTGTATGCATACACGCCTCCATTCTCATCAAAACGCCAATTCCCAGACAAACCCGGTTCGATACTGAACAGCTGATGATACATTGTTTCGTCGATCTCGGACTGTGTGCGAGCAATATTCCAGATCCGAATATCATCCATCACACCGTTGAAATAGAATCCTTCCGCCTGTCCGATTGTCAGATCGCTGTTCACATCCGGTATTGGCGTCGCATCATTGCCGGAAACGACCGGTGAACCGTTAATGTAAAGCGTATACACAGCGCCTTGCCGCGTGACCGCAAGATGGTAGAATATGCCGGTTGCAGGAGTCCATGAATATTGAATAGGATTGATCCCGCTGGCTCCGGGTTTGTTGATATGGAAGTAGAACGTACTTCCAAGGAATCCGACAATCCATTTATTAATATTCCCTGCTCCTTCATCCTGTCCAAGCATGATCGCATTAAACGGCACCGTATTGAACTTCACCCATGCTTCAATCGTAAATGCATTGGTGTCGACCGGCCAACCGGTTCCATCCGGAACCGTCAGATAGTCTTCAACACCGTCGAATTGTAATGCGTACCCGGGACCTTGTGCAAAGAGAGTGAATGGAATAAATAGAGAGATGAGTGTGAAAATCTGCAGCAATGTCTTCATTCGGTCCCCCTGAAAAAAGTTAGTGTACAACAGAAGAGTGTTCAAACAGAATTTCCCCCTGATGGATGTTCTGTTGATGTAGGGCAGGAATACCACAAAACGTATATCCGGCAACTATGATTACGAGAATCGATTTGTGTTAATAGGTACTAGTAACAAATAGCATTCCACACTCTTTCGTCGGAATTAAACGGAAAAGAAAGAATTATTAATCGAGTATTTGCGGAAGTAGGAAAGGAGAAAGAAATTTTCTCGATAGTCACGATGCAAAGACGAAACAGGACTGAACAGACTTGTTTTGAACCAATATTGAAACGTTGGTTATAGAGTAACTCACCAGCGCAGTAGAGTTTAGGACTTGTGAGCAAACTTTATTTCTCTCTTTTCGGACGAGTATCCAACTCCCTCTCTTGTCAATACCGCTTCGTTCCCTTATAAGCATTGTCTCCTACTGATCTCGGAAAGAAAATCAGTCAAGAGTAGAGTCTCCAAAGTTGCACTGTCATCTTTCCAAGCATATCGTCTCTAATACCCCGGAGAGTGCTGTGATTGTCTCTTCCCTCTCAATCAAGTCACCGCTGTTGATTTCGTCCATACAAGAGGGGCTCATCCATCACAAAAATGCTCTTTACGAGGCTACTTCATACTTGTCCAAAATAAATCATACAAGAGAAAAACTTATTCCTTCTTTTCTTGACGGAGTTCCGAAGGAATGCCGACATGGTATAAAGATTTGGTCGGCACAAGAAAAGAAGCACAAGAACCCCTTGCGAAATGTAACGCGCGCGATGAATCCCGTTCGCACTTGCCCGCAGAACAAGTTTGACAGCACTTTACCCTGGCACTCATTTTACCAACAGCAATTTTTTCATTTGAACTACATTGCCACTCTGCAATCGGGCAAAATATACTCCGCTGGAAAGTTTCGACGCGTTAAATGTTGCAGAATAATACCCTGCCTCTTTTATTTCATTCACTAATGTTGCAACTTCCCTTCCAATCACATCATACACCTTTAACGTTATGCGATTTGTTATTGGTAATTGATATGCAATTACTGTAGTTGGATTGAACGGATTGGGATAGTTCTGTTCAAGCCCGAATGAGTTTACTTCCGCCGCAGTTGCTTCCACAGTTTTACTGTATTCAAATTTTCCATCGTGGTCAATTTGTTTTAATCGGTAGGAATATTTCCCCGCAAAAATATTTTTATCGGAGAATGAGTATTGTTTCGGTGCGTTGGTTGTTCCGCTTCCCTCCACAAAACCAACTTGACCCCACCCTTTGGTTCCCTCCCCTTTAAGGGGAGGGGTGGGGAGGGGTTTGCGCTCTATTTCAAATCCATAATTATTCTCTTCCGTTGCGGTGCTCCATTGCAACTCCACAACGTTATTTTTTAATGCGGCGGCAAAACTGGTGAGTTCTACCGGCAAAGCTGTGCCGGCTGTAAATCCGAGTACTCTGTTGTTGTTCAAATCAGCGACAAACAGTTTATTATTTGCATTATCAATTGCCAATCCCTCACTCCAATTGACGTTTAGACCATTCGCATCTCCACCCGCTGCATCAGATGTCCAGGATGATTGTCCAAGAATATTATCGGCATTTGCTGTATCCGATTTCGCTGCTGCATTAAGAAATATCAATACACGATTCACATCTGCAACATAGAGATTTCCATTGCCGTCAATTTCAAGATCAGTAGGCGTCTCAAATTTATTTTGAGTTGGTCCCATTCGCGATGTAACACCAAGCACGCCATTTGCGGCGGCTCCGTTTGTTGATGGATTGTCAAACCGAAGAACTCGATAGTTCCACGTATCCGAAACCCACACTGTCGTCCCCCTCGCACAAACACCATTCGGACCGTTCATAGAAGATGTAGAAGTACCGGATACTTTGGTAATAAAACCCGCCTGCCCAAGAACAAGATCTGCTGTTGCAGTACCGTCTGTGGGTTTGTTGTTCACATCCGAAAACTTCACAGCTCTGTTATTCCCTTGATCGGGCACCCAAAGATTTCCGCTTCCGTCAATGTAAATAAATTGAGGTGAATCAAATTTAGTATCACTGGTTCCCGATGAAAAAGCTGTATAACTTGTTTGACCGATTATTCCATTGGCATTCGGTTGATTCGTTTTCGTGCTAGCATTGTCAAACCGGAGTATTCGATGACCATTGTCCAGAATATAGAGCACATCATTATAGACAGCAGCACCAAGAACCTCTGTAAATGAATTTTGCCCATATGCATAAGCGCCTGTACCAAACTGCATCTCGGCAGTAATCGGCGAACCGGAAAATGGATATGCGAAACGAAGAACTCTATAATGAAAACAATCTACGACGTACGCTTTTCCATTCGCCACATCCAAGACAATCTCAATTGCTCCATCTAAAGTTGAATTGTTATACGTAATAAAATTAGGCTGTCCGATCACTTGTGAGGCATTCTGATTGTTCGTCCATTGTGCAGTTGAAATGTTGATACAGAAGTACAGCAGTGTACAGATGATGGCAACGCGTATCATACTATAACCTCCATTGTTTTATTGATATAGAATTTATCTTTGTTCATTTCAAGAGTGTTAATTTTTTTGTTGCAGAAGAATTGCCCGCTTTGATTGTACACAAATAAATCCCGGAAGAGAACTTCGACGCATCGAACGTTACCGAATGGTTTCCTGCTTTCTTCACATCATTCACTAATGTTGCCGCTTCTCTTCCAAGAGCATCATACACCTTCAATGTTACATGATTACTTACTGGCAACTGATAACTGATCATTGTGGTAGGATTGAACGGATTGGGATAATTCTGATTGAGTGAAAATTCTTTCGGTGCATATCCAACATTCACTTCCACTTCCTGCGAGTATTTAAATTTTCCGTCACGGTCAATTTGTTTTAAGCGATAAGCATTTTTTCCGTTCGCAGTTCTATCAACAAACGAATACGAGGTTGGTGAATTGGTTGTTCCGCTACCTTCAACAAATCCGATCTTTGTCCAACCACCCCTTATATCCCCTTCTTGTATAGGAGGGAAAAATGGTGTGGTTTGTTTTTCAATCTCAAATCCAGAATTGTTTATTTCCGTTGCTGTATTCCATTTCAACTCAACGCTGTTGTGTTTTGCTGTTGCTGTAAAGCTTGCAAGCTCTACCGGCAATGCCACATCGGATACGCCTTGCAAAGTTGGATATTGCCCCGATGTAATTTCCCATACCGTAGTAAAATTCCAACTGGAATCTGTAAATGTCGATTGTGTTTTCATCTCCGCGGTTGTTTTCCCCGTACCGCCTGCACTTGTAGATTGTCCGCTGGTTTGTGTATCCCAAAAAGATTTATCGACTTGAGAATCCCATGTAAAACCGATCAAGCCTCCAGCATCAGAACTTGAGTTTACACTCCCTGTACTGTAACAAAAGGAAACTGTACTTGTCTCCAAATCACCTACTAAACCACCGCAATCATATTCACAGCTTACTGTTGATCTATTATAGCAATTACTAATGGTTCCGAGATATATATATCCTACCAAGCCGCCTGCATACGACGCTCCACTCACCGTACATCCACTGTAACTATACATAATAGTACTATTTTCAACTTCCCCAGCCAACCCGCCAATATTGCTGGATGTTCCAACTATTGTATCTGAACTATAACAGTAACTCATACTCGAACCGTTTTTAAAACCTCCGACCAAACCGCCAAGGTTATTATTCCCATTAACGTTACCGGTAGAATGACTGTTTTCTAAGATTGTATTTGAGGCGTATCCAACAAGACCTGCGACATAATAACCACCTGTGCAGGTAACCGAGCATGTACTATAACTGTGTCTAATGGTTGCATCGCCGGAATACCCAACCAAACCACCAACATAACAGTTGCTGCCTGTTACGCTGCCGGTACTGTAACAACTGTCAACGGTTCCACTTAATAGATTTCCGACAACAGCACCGACTAAACCTGATGCGGTGATATTCGCATTCGTAACTCCTAAGGAATGAATTCCTGTAGTACTATACACTCTTCCAAATAATCCTTGCTCATCAACGGCAGCTCGATTAATGTACAGCGAATCGATAGTATGGTTATTGCCGTTGTACTCGCCACCGAAATAGGTCGGCCAATTTCCAATCGGCGTCCAACCTTCGGTTCCCCAATCGCCTCCTTTACCGGTTGCCGCCGCATTAATATTTGCAGTTTGTATATAATAAGCAGCACAACGCTCTGCTTGTGTCGGACTCGTTACCACTGCATTGGATGCAAATATCCAATACAAATTTTCTAAACTTTCAATTTTGTATGGATTGCTTGCTGTGCCTACACCACCCTCTCCAACATTAGAAGGTGGTGTCGCTGTTTGCGAAAAAACAGGCGGAACAAAAAACAGAGTGAGTAACAGTAAACATCGCGAACAATTTTTCATTATTACCTCTGATATTTTTTATTGTTGCCATTTAAGTAGATGTATGACACCTTATGAATAAATTCTGATAGACTATCATGATTTCTTTAATTCTATTAACAAGGTGTTAGACATCTTTTTACTTTTTAGGAACGACTAATTATCGCAACACTATTAAACGCAAATGACTTTTATTTCAGTAT
>JALNZH010000113.1 GCA_023229405.1 Bacteroidota bacterium | reverse complement strand
CGCGGATACTTGGATGGGAATTTCTTTTTTCCATTGTTCACCATTCGGTGATGAAACGACAAATTGTAAAGTGTGTGTTTTACCCACTGGTGCAGATTTATCAATTGAGAATTTAAAATGAGCAGTTGACGTTTCGCCGGATTTGAGGTTTGATATTTGTGATTTATGATTTGCGAATTTCAACCACACTGGTGGATTAATGATTTCTACCGTTACATTCCCTGCTTCTATATTCGCGGCGTTCGCAACGGCAAGTTCTACAGTGTTATTCTGTGAAGCAAAGGGGAGTTTGTACTGCGAAAACATCACTTGAAAGAATATTCCTATATAAAAACACTTTTTCATTTGTGCTTACCTCCTTTGATCTTTTCCGGAAGTCGTTTTAATAAATATTCTCCGTTATACTTTAGAAGTGCATACGCTTCGCTCGTCATAGCAACATCAATTTCCTTATTTTTCTGTTCAGCTTTTTCACTTCGGTCGCGGATACGTTCAACTTTTTTCAGGAATTTCCCCAATTCTTTTCGCGCTTTAACAGAATCGCCTCTGGTCAATTCAATTTTCGCTTTTTGCAGACGTTTATCCAAATTATTGACAATTCCGTCTTCAGGTTTCTCATCGTCATCATCACTATCCTCGTCTTGTTTGAATTTGAGCCAGCCAAGTGCTGCTGACTGGTGAGTGTAGGAAAGAAGTGTATCAAGGAAGACACCTGCAACAAATGGTTTTGAGGGTAAAGCCGGGCCAACTGTTTTGCCGACAACACCGGGACCATAAGGGGTAAGGTCGGTATAGCCAGGGATTGAATCGGTTACTTCATCTTCTGAACTAAAAACCGGGGCTGGCGCCCATCCTTCAGAGTAATACGTAATAATTCCGGGAAGAGAATTACTACTATTGAATGAGAAACCGCTTAAAGATGCTCCATGCCCTAATGGATTTATATAATCGTCAGTATTGTTATCAATTTTGGCAATCCAGCGAATCAATTGCGGTGACGCATCAGCAAACATTATTCCCGTCCAATTTAAAGATGCATTGAGATTGCTTATTGAAACATTAGTGGATAGAAGGAGAAGGTCAAATACGTACACACTCTCCTGTGCAGTTGCACCGTTGGTAAGAGTATAATTGTATGTATGCATCTGGTTGATAGCTGTCAAACTGAAACTGACCTTTAGGTCAATTTTGTTGCGTGTTTGAAAAGTTTGGGCGCCGAGCGTTTTCGCTAGTAAGATTAAAACGATAGCAATATACAGTGTTCTCATAAGTTTTTTCCTACGTTATCGAACTGTTACATGAAAATGTGAAAGTGTTGCCGATTCATCTTGAATTGAATAATATCTAAAAACTCCTTTTAAAGTTTTAAACCAGTTGCCTAATGTTTTTTCAGCAATACTTCTGTTACTCCCATTACCGGCTACTGCTGTACTGCTAATATCAACACTGACACCTTCTCTATGATTCTGATGAGGCGTATTCCAATTATTACTGATATCAAAAGGTCCACCATTTATTAAACTCATATCATTGAAACGGAGTTTATATGATTTCTCAGAATACGCTATATCTGCAATATTTTTCAAAGTATTAATCAAATTTGCCTTCCCGTAGTGATTCTTACTATGTTGCGAACCACCCGCGTTCGCACCAATCAATACAAAATGGTCACTCGAAGTCAATTCTACAAAATCCGGTACGTTTAACGCTATTGTCACAGTTGCAGTGTCTTTCCGAGTTGCTCCTTTCACATATATTGAATCAATTCCACCAAACCCGCTACATAAATAGTCAAGTTTAATTTCCCCTTTTACATCGGTTGTGCATTTCATCACGCTTGCAGTATCATTATTCAAAATAAATCTTCCAACTGGACGTGTAACATTATGATCGTGTCCACCGGAATTCCTTCTAACAAATGCCGTTATCGTTACTGGATAATCAGCCATTGGAGTATTTGAACCATCCGTTACTGTGACAGTAACTTTTGTTGGTTTCACTTTTGCGAAATCTATTACTCTTGCATTTTTTGGTCCTTTGTTATGGCTATCTAATAGTGGTAATAAAGTTTCATCCAATACCGCTACAGAAATTTTTACTCCTTTAATTGTATCAACATACAGTATTGCGGTCCCGTCTAATATGTAGTTCAGTCCAGCCTCTTGTTCATGATAGCTAAATACAGCAGAATCTCCGGCATCATTAATCCTAAGTCCTGAAGGGCCATTTAGGTGCATACTGAAATTAAACAAACCTTCCGAAGGCAAACCGCTGCCATAGAAATCAAATACATCGATCGTTCCTGTTTTGGTTACTTGATTGTCTGGCGGCACATTAACAGAAAAAATATATGGACCCAAATATAGTGGCATCATGGTTAAGCTAAAATCTTTCTGATAATACGCATCAAGATTATTCAAAGTGAGATTATACGTTAATTTCAAACGTGTATTTTCGTGCGTACCCGGAAGAAAGACAAAATCTACTGCTGGAAATCCGGCATAACTGCCTGACATAAAAAATTTTGTTCGTGGCAATGGATCTGGATCAGGGGGAGGATCTGGAATAATAATATTGGGAATAAACTGTCTTTTAGAATGATTCCTATCGAATCTTTAATCACAATCTGCGAAGAAAGCAATTAAGTAAATAGTTCGAAGAGAATGGAGAACGTTATGAGGTTATTGAGTGGTGTATTGTTTGTCACTGCAGCATGTCCCACAAGATTTGGCTATTGAGTAAATTTTTCTCTCAGCAGTATACAAATCTAATGGAGTTTCATTCCACAGTTTAATGCAAAAAAGCATTGCCGATTAAGGCATACCCTATTCTTTATACCAATCCTTTTTAGGAGTATAAAAAGTTTTCAAAGTGTTTTTCTGTTCGTGCCGTTCAATGGCATATCCGATCAGTCGGTCCAGCAGTTCGGAATAAGGCACTCCGGAGACTTCCCATAATTTCGGATACATACTGATGGAGGTAAAGCCGGGGATGGTATTAATCTCGTTAAGGAAAAACTTCCCATTCCGCTGCACCAAAAAATCGACTCGTGCCATGCCGGAACAATCCAGCACTCTGTATGCTTTCAAGGCACTTTCCTGCAACCGTTTGATAAGTGGCTTCGGAAGCTTTGCCGGAATATTTGCGGCAGACTTTCCGTCGACATACTTTGCATCGTAATCGTAAAATTCATTCGACGGTACAATTTCTCCCGGCAGAGACACCACCGGCTCGTCGTTTCCCATTACGCTCAATTCAATTTCGCGTGGCTTTGTCACCGCTTTTTCCACAAGCACCTTCCGGTCATATTCACCAGCCAGATGGATTGCTGCAATCAATTCCTTCTTGTTATGCGCTTTGCTGATGCCAACGCTCGAACCTTGATTCGGCGGTTTCACGAAACAGGGATATTTCAATTTTTTTTCTATCTCTACGATGTATGGCTTTGACCGTTTTTGAAATTGCGAATACAGAAAAGAAATGCCGGGCGTGACCGGAATTCCAGCATTTTCCATTAACTGCCTGGCAATCACTTTATCCATTCCAACGGCAGATCCAAGCACACCGGCGCCAACATACGGAATATCTGCCAGTTCAAATAATCCTTGAATTGTTCCATCTTCACCAAATGTTCCGTGAATCACAGGGAAAATGACATCTATCTTTTGTCCATTCTGCGGAAATGCTCCACTGATATTCACCAGCGATTGTTTCCTCGGATCGGGAAGCAACACATGCTCCGGAAGCTGTTCAATTGGGGCATGTTCTTTCAGCAATTGAATTGCATTCACTGCACTCAGCCATCGTCCATCTTTTGTAATGCCAATCGGAACAACATCATATTTTGATTTATCCAGCGCAAGAATCACCGATGCTGCGGAAACGAGCGAAACTTCATGTTCCGCTGAACGGCCGCCGAATAAAACGCCGATTTTTAGTTTATTCATAATAATTTTTTTCATCGATGCATTGCATCATTGATTCATTGTACCAATGGAACGATAGCAATTAGTTCATTAATTTAGCGGTTCTGATAAAATACATACAATCACATGCATTCTCAAAACAATTTTTATCGTGAAGAGAGGGAAAGTCCCGGAAGCCAGTTCATTGTGAGCCCAACAGTTGTATCACCGGACTGCGAAATGATAAGAACGCCGCCAAATGCAATATCATTCATGACAAAGTAGGATGGAAAAATATTTAGCTTGAAGAATTCCGATCTCATACCGCTCACATAAACTGAGGTCAGTAAAGAATTTTCCCGGTCATAAAAAAATCCTGCACGCCAATTCAGAATCAACGATTGTTCAAATGTTCGTTCATTCTCTGTCGTCCTTTTTGATCCGATGACACCGGCCCCGGCTGAGAACGATGATCCATCCTCTCTGCGGTACGACAATCCGGCGATTCCTTCCACTCCAGACAGGTAGAAAAGATGCCAATGACGGGAATCCGGTAATTTCCATTTAAAAGAAAAATATTGTCCGTTATTGACCATACTGCCATCCTGCACGGAAAAGATCGGCTGGCCGGACCAGTCGGACAATACCACCGTTTTACTGAAGAAGTGTTTCACCGCATCCGAACTGAACAATGCAATACCGGCAATATCAAAAAAATACACATCTGAAATCGGATCGACATTATCTCCGTGGTGATTTCGCATCTCCACGATTTCATTCAAATAGTGATAGACTGTCATTGTAGCAAAAGAGTATAGTTCGGGATACTGAAATCCGTAATAATCGTACCACTCCGAAAGCTTCGCATATGTCATGCCGCCGCCGAGCAAGTGCAAATTGTAGTTCGGCCACCATTGCATCCTTTTAGGTGAAAATGATAGCGGCAGAAGTTCCTGTCGGATAAATCTGGTAGCACCGAAGCGGGAAATGACGGAGAATGGACTCGCCAGATTGTGCACTACCTCTCGGCCGGCGGACCGGTACTGAACCATGTCCAAATGCTTTAATTCCCCTTCAAATTGCAGTACATCAAAACTTCCGTTCAGAATTACATTGAGCGGATTGTACATCATTTCACTGCCGGAGCGTGGTCCATGGTAAAAATAATGCTGTTGCTGCTGCGGGAAAGAGTAAGAAATAATACAGAGTGCGGGAAGAATGATCCTGCGGAACAAATTCCTTATGCTTCAGCGTCCTTTCAAATCCATTGTTACAAATCAGTGACTTTGTTTTTCGGCGGCGGTACCGCTAGTGATATTTCATACTCTCCGGCAAAGAGTGCCATGTGCTCGTTGGTTCAAAATATTTCCAAAGAGTTCTCGAAACATTTCTCAGCAGCACATATCCTTCATTCTCATACACCCAGCTTTCGTCCTGCTGATTTTTTGTGATTATACAAAAAACATAATCTCCGCTTGGCGCGTTTACGAGTACAACTTCCGAACGGGATTGATCAACCGCGCCTTGTTTAGACGCCGCATGAATATACGGCGGGATTTCCGATAATGCTTCTCCATCCCAATAAATCCGTGCGAGGTTACGATACATTCGTTCGCTCACCCAGGGAGAGATCATTTTCCCTTCCCTGATTTTCACAACCAGTTCTGCCATTTCTCGCGGCGTGGTCACTCCCCATCCGTATTGCGAGCGCATCTGTTCTCTTCCCGGTGTTCGGGAATTCACACGCGTGACGACAAATCCGTTCTCCTCCATAATCTCATTAATCCTCAAACCTGTCCCCGCCATCTGCTGACACCACAAACTGCCGGTGTTATCGCTGGTGGTGATCATCAACATCACCACTTTGCTTAATGTAATGCGTCCAGAATCTTTAAGAGTACCAACAATATCTTCTCCCGGATAAACCAATGAATCACGGAAAACTAGCAGTGAATCATACTTCAGTTCTCCTTTTTCCACCTTGTCAAAAATTCCTGTCATAATCGGAATTTTGATCATACTCGCAGTCGGGAAAAGTGAATCAGCATTGATCTCCACAGTCTTACCAGTTTTCAAATGACGAACGTAGATGCCGTATTCTCCTTTAAACTCTTTCACAAGTTCTTGAAGTTTTCTAGTCAGTTTTAGATCCGGTTTTGATGATGGGAAAACACTCTTTTGTTGTGCGGAAATGAACGTCAATATAAATAAACTCAGTATGAACGTTTTCATCTCGATGTTATTTTTTATTATAGACTGTTGTCGCAAGACGTTTCAACCGTACCGTTTGATCCGCACTTAGCTGACGCGCTCCGCCGAGCAATTCGGCAACAAAAAGCATGTGCGCCGTCTGTTCCAGTTTCTCCATCTTAAAGCATGCATCCCACAAATCTACTCCGCAGCTCACCGCACCATGATTAGCCAACAATATGGCATCATGACCGGTAATAAATGGTCTGAGCGATTCAACAACTTCCTCCGTTGAAGGTGTTGCGTACGGAGCAAGCGGAATCTCTCCTATTCCGATAATAACTTCGGGAAATACATTGTTCGTCATTGGAATTCCAGCCGCAGCAAATCCGGTAGCGTAGACCGGATGACAATGAACGACAGCTTGAACATCCGGGCGCTGTTGGTAAATAAACAGATGCATTTTTATTTCGGTGGAAGGTTGCCGCGTTCCGCGGACTTGCCGTCCGTCGATCGACACTTCAACTAAATCGTCGACCGAAACGAAACCTTTGTGCATGGACGTCGGCGTGGTGAGAATTGTTCCGCCCGGCATTCTGGCGCTGATGTTTCCATCCGTCCCTGTGACAAGCTGTTTGGCAGCAACCCGATGTGCGATGGCGATAATCTGTTCAGCAACCGGCTGGATGGACATATGCTCCTATATGCGAAAGTAACTATGAAAGTGGAACCGGTGCCCGACGAAGACTGTCAGACGACGTAATGCCGAGTGAATCATAAATTTTTAGTGTCGGTTTAGAGCGATTGAGTGTATAGAAATGGATTCCGGCAACATTCCGGTCGACCAAATCGCGCACTTGTTCCGTCGCCCAGTGAATCCCCACCTTCTCTACATATTCGTCATCTTCGGCGCGGGAAACTGCGCGAAGTAATTTCGCTGGGAACCGTGCTCCCAACGCAAGTTCCGCCATGCGCGCAAATCCTTTGCGTGAAGTCACCGGCATAATGCCGGCAATAATCGGTACTTTAATTCCGGCAATTTCACAACGCTCGCAGAAATCATAAAAATCGCGGTTTTCGAAAAAGAGTTGTGTACAGATATAATCAGCACCGGCATCAACTTTCGCTTTCAGATGATCGATCTCTTTCAGCCGGTTCGGCATGGCCGGATGTCCTTCCGGAAATCCAGCAACGCCGACTCCCATATTGGGAAAATGTTCTTTGATAAAGGCAACCAATTCAGACGCATAGGCAAATCCGTTTTCCGTTTGAACGAATTGCGACTGACCTTTCGGCGGATCGCCGCGGAGTGCCATAATATTCTGGATTCCGTTTTCATTGTATTTAGTCAGTATCTCATGTATCTCTTCTCTTCGTGCACCAACGCAAGTGAGATGTGAGACAATCGTCAATTGCGTCTCTTTCCGCAGCCGGACGATAAGATCCTGTGTCAACTGCCGGGTCGATCCGCCGGCACCGTATGTTACGCTGACGTATGATGGTTTTAACGGTGTCAACTCTTTAATCGATTCAAACAATGCTTTGGATGAATCTTCCGTTTTTGGCGGAAAAAATTCAAAACTGAAATGTGGCGCCGGTTGACTAAGAATTTCTGCGATATGCATTCATTACTCCCAAAAAGAAAAAATCCGTCCACGTTTACGGAACGGATATAGTATAACAAAATTGTCGCTGTCGTTCAATTGTACATTTATTTACTGAGGAGTTCTTTATACACTTTCTCGGTCTCTTGCAAATCCCGTTCAAATTCCACCAACTGAATCAGATCAAAGATCAAAGGACCAAATGCTTTGTCATGCAGATTGACGATCTCCATGTGTTTGGGACACAAGGTTACACCGTTCTTATAGAATAACGAATCCTTTGTCGATGAACCATTCTCTGTTTCGATCAGGAACAGCACATCGATATTCAGTGTACTTCCACACCCCGGCCATTGGCAGCACATATTATCGCGCCGTAACACGTATTTTCGCATTTCTTCGTTGTGGGTCGGTTTATTATTTGTAGGAGGAGGCATCGTTCTCTGGATTATTTTTGTGCAATATAGGGTATTTATTGAGGAAGGCAAGAGATAATGGACACAAAAATTATTGTCTGTGAGGGACAACAACCTTCAATGCGGCTGGATTTATTGAAATCTCTGCCAATATCACCCTTAAACCAAAGATTTCACCATCTCCATGAACCGGAAAACCAATCGAACTTTGTACGGTCATCGCTGTTGTATCGAACGATTCGATATATCGTTTCCCGAGATGTGTTCCGGTCATAACCGATGGGAGAATCGGAAGAACTTTCAGAATAGAATCACCGGTCACTCCGCACACTTCGAATTTTCCGTCATCCGGAACAGCATGGGGAGTGAGCATGAACCCTCCTCCTTCCCATTTTCCATTTCCAATGCAGAGTAAAAAATAATTCTTCTGCCATTGTTCATTATTGCAGTGCACGGTAAGAAAATGCGGACGATATCCTACTAGCGTGTGAAGAAGCGCCGATAAATACAGCGGTATTCCTCGCAGCCAGCGGATGGAACTCACTTTTTTCGCTACCGCAGCGTCGAATCCGAGACCAACAGAGTTAAAGAAGTTTTTCACCGTCGTTGTCCCATCTGCATGCGTCATGGCGATCAATCCGGCGTCGAATGTTGCAATCGCCGGATTCTGAATCCGTGACAATAATCCCTGAATATCATTAGGTGCATCGATGATCCGTGCAAAGTCATTCCCGGAACCTTCGCTCATTACCGCCAGCGAAGCATTTGCTCCGATAAGACCGGAAGCCACTTCATTAACGGTGCCGTCCCCTCCAATGGCGACAACAATAGATGAACCGGCGCTAGCTTCACGAGCCAAAGCAGTTGCATGATCGGGACCTGTTGTAAGATGAAATGTATAATTAAGTGTCGAATGTTCGAGTGCAGAACGGAGTGCGGTATAGATGTGTTGTGCTTTACCACGGCCTGCTGCCGGATTAAGAATGAATGTGATATGCGGTTGCGTCATTCGTACCGAAGCGCGTCGATTGGATTGAGTTGGGCAGCTTTCCGTGCCGGGTACAGTCCGAAGAAAATTCCAACCGCAGCTGAAAATGCGAACGCAAGGATAATAGACGAGGGGGACACGAGCGTTGTCCATCCGGCGAACACAGAAATAAGATTTGATGTCAGCACGCCAAATAGTACACCGACCAATCCGCCCAAAAGACTTAAGACCACTGCCTCAATCAAAAATTGTGTCTGAATATTTTTTCCGGTAGCGCCGATCGCCATACGTAAACCGATTTCTTTTGTCCGTTCCGTTACTGAAACAAGCATGATGTTCATGATCCCGATTCCGCCGACAATAAGTGAAATAGATGCGATGGATGCAAGTAAAATCGTCAGCACCTGTGAAGTGGCTTGCGCAGCCGTTGCAATTTCAGTTTGGCTTCGAACAGTAAAATCATTATCATCCCACGACTGCAGTTTATGACGCACCCGCAACAGTTCTGTAATCTGGTCCTGTGCATCCTGCATCGCTTCTTCGCTGATGGCAGACGTCATGATGCTGCCAAGGTATGTTCTTCCGGTCATCTTCTTTAACACAGTAGTATACGGTGCAACAATAATGTCATCCTGATCCGTACCCTGCGCCGATTGCCCTTTCACAGCAAGGATACCAACGATTTTAAAGGGCATTTTTCTAATGCGGATGATTGCACCGATAGGATCAGCGTCTTGGAAAAGAATATCCGCAATCGTTTGTCCTATCACACAGACTTTCGTCGCACCGCGTACATCGGCATCGGTAAAAAATTGTCCGCTGGCAACCGGCCAGCTACGGATGGCGAAATATTCCGGCGTTGCTCCGATAATTCCCGTCCGCCAGTTCTGTTCCTGAAAGACTATTTGCGCACCATCCCGAACAGATGGTGTGGCGAGCGCAACGGACGGACATTGAGTTTGTATAGCAATAAGATCTTCCGGGGTGAGGGAAGCGGATGTACCCATACCTGAACGGACTCCGCCTTGATTGAAGGAACCGGGAAAAATAAGAATAACATTTGTACCAAGCGACGCGATCTGTT
>JALNZH010000112.1 GCA_023229405.1 Bacteroidota bacterium | reverse complement strand
GCTCCACTCCTCAAAATTGGACGGACATGGAATTGCAGAGATTGTCAAAGAATTTCATTGTTATCAAATTCAACCAATTATCGTTCCCGGACGGAAAGCACTATGAGCGCAACAGAAAATCATCTCGAGAAAGCAAAGATCGGTATCGTCGGATTAGGATGGATCGCACAGGTGTTCCATCTTCCGATCTTGGCGAAACAACCTGACGTACAGATAACATGTGTCTGTGATCGTGATAAGACCCGGGCACGCGCATTAGCGGAAAAATATGGTATTAAAAAGTATTATACCGATTATTCTGAAATGATTGCAAAGGAAGAATTGGATGCTGTTGATATTTGTACATCAACGGATGTACATAAGGATGTTGCAATTGCAAGTCTGGAGGCAAAGCATGATGTGTTTGTTGAAAAACCAATTGCCAGAAAACTTAACGAGGCGATGGCGATTGCTGAATCTGTGAAAAAAAATAAAAGAAAGTTAATGGTCGGAATGAATCATCGTTTCCGCCCGGATACAATGATGCTTCGCAGTTTTATCGAAAATAATGAGCTTGGCAAGGTGTTTTATGCAAAAACGGGATGGTTAAAACGTCCGTCTTCGGAAGGAACATGGTTTTCGCAAAAAGAGATGTCTGGTGGCGGAGTTATTTTGGATATGGGTATTGTGATGCTCGATCTTGCGCTATGGATGACCGGATATCCCGATGTTGCACGGGTAAGCGCAACGAATTATTCCCATAAAACAAAAGTGGAAGATTCTTCTGTCGCATATATCACGATGAAAAATGGATCGACCATCACTATTGAAGTGAGCTGGAACTTTAATATTGAGAACGAACTGTATTACTGCAACATCTATGGTGAACAGGGAAGCGGAAAGATCAATCCGCTGATGATTCATAAGGAAATGCATAACAATGTAGTAAACGTCACACCGGTGAAAACCGATACGTCGCAAAATGCTTTAAAAAAATCGTATGAAAATGAACTAAAACACTTTGTTGGTTCTGTTCGCGGTATTCACCCTGTCATTTCAACGGCGCAAGAGGCAGTTCTGCGAATGAAAATCATCGATGCTATCTACCGTTCCGCCGTCAAGGGGAAAGAGATCTCGTTTAAGCAATGATTCTTCCAATATCATCTGAAGGCATCTCGAACGGTACTACAATTCGTGATGTCTTTTTTATTTGTAATCCATGAAACGATCGGACGAATATTGGATGCAACAGTGTTTTACCCTTGCACGGAAAGGTGCTGGAAACGTAAGTCCAAACCCGATGGTTGGCGCAGTGATTGTAAAGAATGGACGAAAAATCGGCGAGGGATATCACAGGCGATATGGCGGACCGCATGCCGAAGTGAACGCCATCCGGTATGCTTTGAAACGAAAACATGATCTTGCGGGTGCTACAATCTACGTCAATTTAGAACCTTGTTCCCACTATGGAAAAACTCCTCCCTGCGTTGAAGCGATAATAAAGCATGGTTTCCAACGGGTGGTGATTGGGTCAATAGATCCGAATCCATTGGTTGCAGGCAGAGGAATTCGAAACTTGCGTGAGCATGGTATCCAATGTACCGTTGGAGTCAGTGCAAACGAAGCAAAGCGATTGAACGAATCTTTTTTTAAATTCATACAGACGAACATGCCGTTTGTTGCAATTAAAGCTGCACAAACATCCGATGGATTTATCGCACGTGAAGACGGCAGTTCCAAATGGATTACAAATTCAAAAAGCAGGGCATTTGGGCATCAACTTCGATCGCAGTATGATGCAGTATTGGTGGGTGCACATACTGTTATGATGGATAATCCCGAATTGACCGTACGTATGGTAAAAGGAAGAAATCCTGTCCGGATAATCCTCGACGGGAAATTCTCTACACCGATTCACAGTAAAATTTATCAATCCGATGCTCCGACAATTCTATACACGGATAGAAAGTTTGCCAAAGAACATCAGAAGAAGTTATCGGCGTTGCGAGTCGTTGGCATCGATGTTGTTGAATTAAAAGGAGCCGAAGGGAAATTAAATATTCGTCAGATATTGAAAGATCTTGGTCGGCGAAATATCGCCTCCGTATTGGTTGAAGGTGGCCAGAGGAGTTATGCAGCTTTTCTGAATGCGAAATGTGTCGACAAGATATGGTTATTTACTTCTCCGAAGAAATTTCAACGGGGTGTTAAAACGTTTAACGGAATTTCCGTATCTTACAGAAGATCGAGACGGCAAATGAAACGTTTTTCAACGAATACGCTCTGCGAATATGATATTACTTTCCGCTAGGCCGACAATGAAATTATTCACACTGGTATTGACCCTTTCCACAATAATGATTGCTCAGCCGCAAAAGAACATCGCAACATTACAGAATGCCGTTGATTCGATACTAAAAAATCGACAAGGGCGGTTTGCCTTGGTGTTTTCCGACCTTCAAACCGGTGAAAAATTTTTTTTGAATGAGCGGGAACAGTTTCATGCAGCAAGTACAATGAAGACCCCCGTAATGATTGAAGTCTTCCGGCAGGCTGCAACAGGGTCTATTTCGCTGGATGATTCCATTACAGTGAAAAATTCATTCCAGAGTATCATCGATGGAAGTGATTTTTCATTGGATTTAAATGATGACAGTGAAGACGGACTGTACAGTCGGATTGGCAGAAAAGAATCGATTCGAAATCTTGTGTTTAAAATGATCACGGTCAGCAGCAACCTTGCCACCAATATTCTCATCGGTATCGTCGGGCCGGATAATATCATGAAGACGATGAAATCGATGGGGTGCAACGATATTCAAGTGCTTCGAGGGGTGGAAGACAGCAAAGCGTTTGATGCCGGGAAAAATAATACGACCAATGCCTATGACCTTACCCTGCTTTTTGAAGCGATTGCACGAAAGAAGGTTATTGATGTTGCGGCGTGTGCTGAGATGCTGAACATTCTCCATGCGCAGAAATTTAAGAGTATGATTCCTGCTCTGCTTCCTCCAGATGTGACCGTTGCTCATAAAACCGGATCTATAACCAATGTGCAGCATGATTCCGGAATCATTTATTTACCGAACGGGCATGCTTATGTCTTGGTTATTTTATCAAAAAATTTAAACTCAAACAAAGAAGGGATCGAAACCATCGCATCGCTGTCAAAAGCGGTCTATGATTTTGTCAGCCAGTGATATGTTTACGGGAATCGTAGAAGAAATCGGAGTGATCATCGCGTTGTCGAAATTCGGCGACGGATTAGAGATAACAATATCTGCGCGCAAGGCTCTCTCCGGTCTGAAAATTGATAACAGTATTTGTGTTAACGGGGTTTGCCTTACGGTGATAAAAAAAACAGCGTCATCGTTTACCATTCAAGCGGTGAAAGAAACACTGTCAAAAACAAATCTTGGTCAACTTCAGAAGGGGACCGCCGTTAATCTTGAACGGTCAGTACGGTTACAGGATCGGTTAGGTGGGCATCTTGTGCAGGGGCATGTGGATACCACCGGGAGTATTAAAAAAATTACTACTCTCACATCCAGCTGGATGTTTACGGTTGCATTTCCGAAAAAATATCGACGGTACCTTATTCCGGTCGGTTCTGTGACGGTTGATGGTACGAGTTTGACCATTGCAGCGTTAACATCTGCGGAATTCACTATTGCAATCATTCCGTATACGTACAATCATACGGTGTTCGGACGGTACAAAAAAGGAGATATGGTAAATCTTGAATTCGACATCATCGGCAAATATCTTGAGAGTTTAGTACATTATACATGATGAAAAAACAACCTGGAACGTTTGTTAAAATTATCCGCTCAAAATCGATCCGTCCATTATATTGGTTCTTCGGAATCGGTGTTGTGGTCATCTTTATTTTCGATTCGTTTATCATGCCGTATTATGTCAATATCGGTGGAACGCTGACTGTACCCAATGTAGTCGGCCTTAAAGAAGAAACAGCGCGTAAGATTCTCGATTCGCTTCATTTGGTGCCGAAACGCGGTGATATTCGTCAAGATCCTTCTTTCCCTGAAGGATACGTTATTCTACAAAATCCTGCCGGTGAGCAAATCGTTAAAACAGGACGCAGAGTATATCTGACAATCTCAGGAGGAGAACAGGATGTGATTGTTCCGTCATTGCGAGGCAGATCGATTCGGGACGCAAAATTTGCATTAGATAGAGCAGGTCTTCGGCAGGGCGCCATTCAGTACCAAGTTTCTATCGATTTGCCCGAAGGAACGATCATTTCGCAGGATATTTCCGCCGGAAATAAAATGAAGAAAGGTGCGTATATCAGCATCATGGTGAGTGCGGGTGAATCGATTGACAGTATCTACGTCCCAACCCTGATTGGGAAGACACTATCAGAAGCGCAAAAAATACTTAAGGAAAAAGGGCTTCGAACAGGGAATGTCACATTTCAATTTAACGATGAACTTCTTCCCAATACTGTGATCGATCAACTACCGAGAGAGAATGACATTGTAACAACGCAAAAAGAGATCGATCTATTTATTTCACAGGCACCGGATAAATCATCCAAAAAAACTGACCGCGAAAAATGATTCCTTTAAAAAAAGAACTCGTTATTTTGCCATCCGTATTATCCGCAAATTTCGCTCAACTGGGTGAAGATATTCGTCGGGTAGAAACAGCAGGGGCTACACTACTTCATCTGGATGTTATGGATGGTCATTTTGTTCCTAACATCAGTTTCGGTCCGGCCGTGGTGAAGGCAATTAATTCCATCACAGAACTCCCGCTGGATACGCATTTGATGATTGAATCACCGGACCAATATCTTGAACACTTCAGGGATGCCGGTGCGAATATTCTGACTGTACACGCTGAAGCGTGTACGCATCTACACCGAACAATCTCTCGAATCAAAGAATTAGGAATGCATGCAGGTGTCAGTGTGAATCCCGCCACATCGTTAACTGAGCTAGAAGAGATTCTTCCTTATGTAGATTTGGTGTTGATTATGTCCGTTAATCCCGGATTCGGCGGGCAACGATTTATTGCTACCAGCATTCAAAAAATCCGCACAGTAGCGCAAATGATAGTTGAATGCCGTTCGAATGCAGTGATTGAAGTCGATGGAGGAATTGATCCGAACACAATCAAGGAAGTGATTGATGCCGGTGCACAATACCTCGTTGCGGGAAATGCTGTCTTTGGCAACGGAAACATAGAAACAAATTTTTCACAACTTCATTCATTTACTCAACGAGCGATATGAATTACGCACTGACCAATATAAAAATCATCACTCCGTTTCGCATCGTCGACAACGGCACAATCGTCATTTCCGGTAAGCAGATATCCAATATGGGAAAAGTTTCCGATGTTCACATTTCATCGGAAATTCCTGTCTATGATTTGAAAGGTTTGACGGTAACTCCCGGTTTTATCGATTTACTGGTTCATGGCGGCGGGGGAAAAGGGTTCGCAGATGACAGCGATGAATCGATTAAAACCATCTCTGATTTTTTCTTTTCGCATGGAACGACCGGGATGCTTGCATCACTCTTCAGTAAAAAAATCGATCTGTTGAAGAACGATGTGAATCGCATTGCAACATATGCGGAGAATCATAAGGATTCCAATATCTGGGGAATCCACATGGAAGGCCCGTTTATTAATCCGGAGATTAAGGGTGCGCACAAGATAGAATATCTGTGGGAACCTAGTGTGTCGATGTGGAATGAATTGAATGCATCTGCGCGAGGATCAATCAAGATCATGACCATTGCGCCGGAGTTGCCGGGAAATATCGATGTAATCAGAGCTGCGGCAAGTCAGGGAGTTGTTCCATCGATCGGACATACACTGGCATTGTACGAAGATATTGAAAAAGCAATCGACAACGGCGCAGCACATGTCACTCATATGTTTAATGCAATGCGTCCCTTTCATCATCGAGAGCCAGGCATTATGGTTGCAGCGCTGCTGCGGAATGAGTTAAAAGTAGAATTGATCGCCGATGGTGTGCATGTCGATCCAGTGGTGATGAAGTTGTTGCACAATATCAAAGGGAGCGGTGGTATCATTCTCGTTACAGATGCAATTCGTGCATCAGGAATGCCGGATGGGGATTATCACTTTATGGATCAAAAAATTATTGTTAAAGATAAAAAAGCATATTTGGAAAACGGTACAACATTAGCAGGCAGTACACTTACTATGGAAGTTGCGGTTCGAAACATGGTAAAACTTGTCGGCGTACCGTTAACAGATGCCATTCGTATGGCTTCCTTAAATGGTGCTAAAGTATTAGGCTTGGAACATCAAAAAGGTATTTTGGCGGTCGGAAAAGATGCTGACTTGGTTGTGATGGATGACGAATTTAATGTTCATGCAACAATTTATGAAGGTGCCATCAAATTTCAAAGAAATGGAATTATTCAACAGTAGAAGATACCTTACGATTTTAAGAACATAAATCCGATCGGCAGTTGCCGATCGGATTTTTTAATTATATTGGTATTGACATTATCGTGACTTAACCTTATATTTTAAGAAAAATAAGCTAATAACCTTATTTAATAAGGCATGAGAATGAATTCATTACACCAACTAGACGATATCGACATTACGCTGCTCGATATCCTCCAAAAAAACGGCCGCACCCGACGAAATGATCTCGCCCAAGCGGTCGACCTCAGCATACCATCTGTCAGTGAACGGCTAAAAAAATTGGAAGAAAACGGTATTATTATCGGATATACGACGATAATCGATCCGAAAAAAGTCGGAAAGGATATCACCGCATTTATCACTGTGACTGTCGATTCTTCAAAACACTACAATTCGTTCCTCGACCATGCCAAAACTACTGACGAAATACTTGAGATCCACTCCGTGACCGGTACGGGAACACATCTGATCAAAATTCGGACAGAAAATACGTCTTCGCTTGAAAAACTGTTGTCGAAAATACAGGCCTGGTCCGGTATTGTGAATACGACGACCAGCATTGTCTTGTCGACGATGAAAGAAACGAATAAACTTAAAATCAATAAAACAAAATAAAAGGAACCCTATGAGCAAACCAGCAAAGCCTGTTTCGACTTATTTTGGAGAGAATATCTTCGATCTCACTAAAATGCAACAGATGCTTCCGAAGAACGCCTATGAAAAAATTCTGAATGTTATTAATAAAAGCGATAAACTCGATCCGGACACTGCCAACATTGTTGCGATCGCTATGAAGGATTGGGCGATTTCAAAAGGATGTACGCATTACACCCATTGGTTCCAGCCATTAACCGGGTTTACCGCGGAAAAACACGATTCATTCATCGATTATAGTGAAAGCGGCAAAATCATTGAAGCGTTCACCGGTAAACAGTTGATTCAGGGAGAACCTGATGCATCGTCGTTCCCTTCCGGTGGTATCCGTGCAACGTTTGAAGCGCGTGGATACACTATCTGGGATCCGACAAGTCCGGTGTTCGTCATGGAATATCCACACGGAAATACATTATGTATCCCGACGGTATTCGTTTCGTATACCGGTGAAACATTGGATAAAAAAGCTCCTCTGCTGCGATCGATTGATGCTCTGAACCAATCAGCGATGAGAGTATTAAAACATTTCAACAATCCTGCTAGCAAGGTATTTTCTACACTCGGTGTCGAACAGGAATATTTTCTGATTGACCGCGAATATTTTAATGCGCGGCCGGATTTGCAACAGACGGGACGGACATTGTTCGGAAGAACACCTGGAAAACATCAGCAGTTGGAAGATCAATATTTCGGAAATATTCCCGAACGGGCATTTGCCTTTATGACGGAAATTGAACATGAATCATATAAACTCGGCATTCCGTTGAAGACACGTCACAATGAAGTTGCGCCGAATCAGTTTGAAGTTGCTCCGATTTACGAAGATGTAAACATAGCAATTGATCACAACCAAATATTGATGGATTTGATGGATCGCATTGCACAGCGGCACAATCTTGCAGTGCTGCTTCACGAGAAACCGTTTGCGAATGTGAATGGAAGCGGAAAACATTGTAACTGGGCGCTCGGTACTGACAAAGGGGAAAATTTACTCAATCCTGGTAAAACACCTCAATCGAATCTACAATTTCTGGTGTTTCTTGTTGCGACAATCAAAGCTGTGTACAAACATGCAAAATTACTACGTGCATCGATTGCTACGGCTCACAATGATCATCGTCTCGGTGCCAATGAAGCGCCGCCGGCAATTATCTCTGTGTTCCTCGGAGAATTGTTAACTCGCGTTCTAGAAGATTTGGAAAAGGGAAGAGTCACAACGAAAACGGATCAAGCATGGTTGAACATCGGCATCGATAAAATTCCGGAGATCCCGAAAGATAACACGGATCGGAATCGTACCTCTCCATTCGCATTCACCGGTAATAAATTTGAATTCCGTGCTGTCGGTTCAAGCCAATCTCCCTCTACGCCAATCACTGTGCTGAATACAGCAATGGCGGAATCCTTGGATGAAATCCGTATTGCAATTGAAAAGGTCATTGCGAGCGGCAAAGATTTGAATGTTGCTGTGGTGGAAGTGCTGAGAAAAACCATCACTGATTCAAAAAAAGTTCTGTTCAGCGGTGACGGATATTCTGAAGCATGGCACAAAGAAGCGGCAAAACGCGGCCTGCCGAATATGAAAACATCGCCCGAAGCTTTATCATCGTATCTGTCCAAAGAGGCAGAACATTTGTTTACAAAATATAAAGTGTATAATGAACGGGAAATTGAAGCGATCTATCATATTGATATTGAAAACTATGTAAAACAGGTTGAGATCGAAGCTCAAGTAGCAAAAAATATGGCGGTAACGTTATTCTTTTCCGCGGCATCATCCTATATTACTGAATTGACGCAGACGGTGAATGGATTAAAATCCACGCTTGGTCGCGGCGATAAAGGTGTAAAAGCAGTGACGAACGTTGTTAAATCTCTCTCGTCACATGTTGCTGAACTGTATGCTGAAACCACAATATTGGAAAAGTCGTTACAATCAGCACGTAAAGTGGAAGACATTAAAAAGAAAGGATTAGCGTATCTCGCCGTCCGCAAGCAAACCGATGCGGTCCGTGAAGTGGTCGATACGTTGGAAGAAACTGTTGCAGGAGATCTCTGGCCGGTTCCGAAGTATTCGGACATGATCGTAGGGTTATAATAATTCGAAGATTTCACAACATCAGATCCCCGAAGGAGACTTCGGGGATTTTTATTTTAAATTGCTTCTTCAAATTGATTTCGATATTTTTTTGCACATCATGAAGAAGGGAAAATAATGAACCTTGATTCTATTATTAGAACAGTACCTGATTTCCCGAAACCGGGGATACAGTTTAAGGACATCACAACTATCTTGAAAGATCCTGCTGCACTCGCCTATTGCATCGATACAATGGCAACTGTGTATAAGGACAAACGGATTTCAAAAGTAGTAGGAATTGAATCTCGGGGATTTATCGTTGGAACGGCACTTGCCTATCGGTTGGGAGCGGGATTTGTTCCGATCAGAAAACCGGGTAAACTTCCTGCAGCAGTCCTTCGTCAGGACTATCAGCTGGAGTACGGTACGGATGCCATTGAGATCCATCGGGATTCCATTGCTCCCGGAGAACGCGTGATGATGCATGACGATGTTCTTGCAACCGGCGGTACAATGCAGGCTGCGTGCGGTTTGGTAAAATCACTCGGAGGCGAAATTGTCGGACTTTCGTTCATTGTGGAACTTTCTTTCCTGAACCCGCGGAAAAAACTTTCCGGTTATGATATTTATTCACTGTTGCAATATTCCGCAGAATAATGAAAACGATTATTGAACCATTTAAAATTAAGTCTGTCGAACCGATCCGATTTACCACTGTGGAAGAACGGACGAAGATCCTTCGGGAGGCAAAATACAATCCATTCTTAATTCATGCAGAGGATGTGCTGATTGATCTTCTTACGGATAGTGGAACTGCTGCAATGAGTGCAAAACAATGGGCTGGAATCATGGAGGGAGATGAATCGTACGCAGGAGCGCGCAGTTTTTTCCGTTTTGAAAAAGCTGTGAGGGACTTGACCGGAATGAAAAATATTATCCCGACGCATCAGGGGAGAGCGGCGGAAAAAATTCTTTTTACTATTATCGGCGGTGCGGGAAAGTATATTCCAAACAATACGCATTTTGATACCACACGGGCGAACGTT
>JALNZH010000111.1 GCA_023229405.1 Bacteroidota bacterium | reverse complement strand
CTCCGGAACAGCATTGTTGAGTAATCGGATGAACGGGGCGTTCAAATAATATTTTTTCAATGCCGCATCGATCGTTTCGTTGGTTACGTTCCCTTTCGGAGTAACGAACAGGGAAGAATAAATTCCTCGGGTAATCGGAATCAAGTGAGGCACAAATGTGACAGCTACCGCTGCTCCTCCAAAAGATTGTAAAACCGATTCGATTTCCGGTGTATGCTGGTGCACTCCTACTTTGTATGCTTTAACGTTTTCGTTCGTTTCGGTAAAGGAAAGTTCGACGGAAGAACTGCGACCCGCCCCAGAAGCACCGGAAAGTGAACTGATGACAATTCCTGTGGATTCGATCAAACCTTCCTTAACTAATGGAAGGAGGGGAAGCAAAGCGCTGGTAACGTAACAACCGGGATTTGCAATCAGTTGAGCGGATTGGATCTGTTCACGATTCCATTCCGGAAGTCCGTACACCGCTTTACTCAAGTACTTTGCCGCGGAATGAGCGTGTTTATAATACTTTGTATAGAGTGCAGTATCCTGCAGCCGGAAATCCCCGCCAAGATCGATCACCCGTTTTCCCGCATCGATCAATGCGGGAATGTAATTCATTGCTTCGCCGGACGGGAGTGCAATAAAGACAAGATCATCATTTACTACTTTACCGGGCGCATATTCTTCATACGTGAGGTTCGTGCGGGAGCGAAATTGCGGGTAGAGTTCATCCACACGTTTTCCGGCGGATGAGTGGGCAAAAACAGTCGTTACCTCGACTTCCGGATGACGAAGGAGGATCTTGATAAGTTCGGCACCGGAATATCCGGAGCCGCCGATGATAGAGATGTGTTTCTTCATAGTTGCATAATTATACGGAAAAATGGATAATTATACAACATGCGCCGGAAAGAATTATTCCGCGCTGTCTGCCGTGAAGATCGTTTTTGGAAGACCTGCAATTTTTCCGTATCTTGATGTGTATTCACGCCAAACATTCCAAACGGAATGCTTGGAATTTGATATTTAGTTATTGGAATTTTCTCAGATGGGCTTCAATTGCGGTATTGTCGGACTTCCGAACGTAGGTAAATCAACTCTTTTTAACGCTATCACTGCGGCAGGTGCCGAAGCGGCGAACTATCCTTTTTGTACAATCGAACCGAATGTCGGCGTTGTTTTCGTTGACGATGAACGTATTGACGGTCTTGTAAAAATCTATGGGTCACAGAAGATTCTTCCGTCATCCATCGAATTTGTTGATATCGCCGGATTGGTCAAAGGTGCGAGCAAAGGGGAAGGACTCGGCAATCAGTTCCTATCACATATTCGTGACACTGATGCCATTGCGCATGTGGTGCGCTGTTTCGACGATCCGAACATCATCCATGTGGATGGCAGCGTGAATCCGAAACGGGATATTGAAGTGATCGAAACGGAACTGATCATTAAGGATATGGATACGATCGAGAAGAAAGTTCGCGATGCCGAACACCGTGCGAAGAATGATAAAAAAGCCCGTCCCGAAGCCGACTTCTATAACAAGGTAAAGGATCATCTTGCATCCGGGCGGCTTGCGAGGTATGTTCAGGTACATAATGATGAGGAAAAAATATTTTTGCGTGATATGCATTTGCTCACCAATAAACCGGTGATGTATGTCTGCAATGTGCATGAAAATGAGATCACTACGGGAAACAAGTATATTGAAGAGGTGCGAGAGATTGCAGCAATTGAAGGGGCGAAAGTGGTTGTGGTGAGTGCTGCCGTGGAAGCTGAGGTTGCGGAATTGCCGAAAGAAGAACGGGCGGCTTTCTTGGAAGGATTGGGATTAAAAGAGTCGGGGCTTCAGCAAGTGGTGCGCGAGGGGATGGATTTACTGGGATTGATAACATTCTTTACTGCCGGACCGAAAGAAGTCCACGCATGGACAGTGCGTAAAGGTGCTATGGCTCCAGAAGCGGCAGGGGTGATTCACACCGATTTTGAAAAAGGTTTTATTCGCGCAGAGATCATGAAATGTCCGGATCTGTTCCGTCTAAAGTCCGAAGCAACAGTGAAAGAAAATGGCTTGCTGCATGTGGAAGGGCGCGAATACTTGATGGAAGATGGCGATGTTTGTCATTTCAGATTCAACGTGTAAGTATAAAATTTCTTCAATTGAATCATTGATGCATTGAGTCAATGAGCCGAAGATTCAATGAATTAATGAAACAATTTTATGAAATATTGTCCTTCCTGTAGAATCGAATACACCGACGAAGCAGTCTTTTGCTCCGACTGTAATGTGTTACTCGTAGACACGCTTCCGGTGCCGGAACCAATGAACCAATGCGACAATTGCGGAGGAGAAGTCGATCTAGATTCCGATTTCTGTCCCCAGTGCGGTACACTCTATGCGGAGGATCAATATTCCTGTACCAACCATCCCACTGGAATTGCTACAGGGGTCTGCGTTATTTGTCAGCAGCTCTTTTGTACGGAATGCCTGAACGAAAAACATAAGCGTTTATATTGCGACAAGCATGTTGCGATCGAATCATCCGAAGGGTGGACGGTGATCTTCTTAACGGCAGACATTTATGAAGCAGAGATCATCCGCACGCGTTTGGAAAGCGGTGGTTTTGCAAACCATTCCACGAATACCATGAATATTGGTTTACTATCCGACGGTATCATGGATAATCCCCTCGGGAGAATTATCTTCAAATATCCGATCAAAATTTTTGTTCCTGCAGATACGTATCTTGCTGCACAGGAATTCCTCTCAACCCAATTTCCCGCTGATGAGTCTGAAGCTTAAATTCGGCAATGACGGCTGGCGCGCATTAATCGGTGAGCATTTTAATGAATCGAATCTTTTTCGTGTTGCCGAAGCATTTGTTCGTTATCTGCAAACGAAACAACTTGAAGGAAAACCGGTAGCTATTGGCTACGACGGCCGTCTTCATTCCCGGCAGCATGCCGAACTTTTTTCGAGAATCCTTTCAGCAAACAATATTTCCGTTATTCTTTCCGACAGGATTATTCCTACGCCGGTGCTATCCTATGCGGTAAAACTTCTTCAGTGTGGTGCCGGAATTATGATTACAGCGAGTCACAATCCACCTTCATATAACGGTGTAAAATTCAAAGCGGCATACGGCGGTCCGTTTATTGCCGAAGAAACAGGCAAAATCGCCGGTCTTGTCCGTGATGAACCGGAACGCCATCAATCGACAGAGCACATCACTCAAACGGATCTGCTTTCGGACTATCTGACGCATCTCAACGATGTGATTGATTTCGATGCATTGCGACGGTATGCGGAAAATCCCTCCAACAATCCCAGCGTGATGATCGATTCCATGGGGGGGGCAGGGCAGACGATTTTAGAAGATATTCTTGTCGGTCTCGGTTGGAGAGCGCAAACTATTTTTGGTGCGCCCGAGCCGGAATTTTATGACCGTCATCCTGAACCGATTGAAAAAAATCTTGAACCGTTATTCTATAATGTGAGTGTAACAGATGCCATCATCGGCATTGCAACGGACGGAGATGCCGACCGGTGCGCGGTCTGTTTTGCAGACGGGAAGTGGGTTTCGGTTCAGCAGACAATTCTATTGTTGCTCTGGCATTTACATCAATACAAACAGTGGAGCGGGGCGATTATCAAATCGGTTCCGGTGACGGACAAAGCACGGATGCTTGCGGAGCAATGGAATCTTCCATATTACGATGTGAATGTGAGTTTCCAAAATATCACCGATATTATGCTGAAGACCGACTTCCTAATTGGTGTGGAAGAGAGTGCCGGGTTCGGAGTGAAAGGGCATCTGCCGGAACGGGATGGAATTCTTTCCGGATTGTTGTTCTGCGAATTGCTTGCGAAAAGCGGTAAATCTCTCGAAGAGTTATGGGAAGAAATTAAACATGTGGTCGGCGATTTGCATTATCAGCGAATTGATATTCCTGCGGAATCGATGGACAGAGTCGCAATCATGCAGCGATGTGAACATTTTCACCCTTCTAAAAATCTGGAAGAGTTTTTCATAGAAAAAGTCCGCAAATTGTACGACAAGGATGTGCTGAACGGAATAAAATATTTGTTCGGTGATTCGCGATGGCTGTTAATTCGGGCATCGATGACGGAGCCGATGATCAGAATTTATGCTGAGGGACGGACGGAGTATGAATTACAGCGATTGCTGAACGAAGGGAAACAGTTGATTGGTTTAGAATAGAAACTGAGTGGCAAACAGGAATGTTAAAAGGAAGCGGCGTACTGTTATGCCGCTTTTGTTTTTGTAACGATTTTTTTGATATCATACAATGTACCCCGCTGCGCCGCATCAAATCCGGACTCATGAATCAACTGAATACATTCTTCCGTATTGGTTTTGTTTATAAAGTTTGCCGCTGCGTGTACATTCTCTTCTAGAAGAGTCCCGCCGAAATCATCCGCACCGAAATGGAGTGCGATCTGTCCTGTTTTTTTCCCTTCGCTGAACCACGATGCTTGAATATGGTCGAAATTATCGAGATAAATTCGTGAGAATGCAATGATCTCGAGATACCGTTTGGGTGTTGCGTAGGTCGGAATAATTTTTTCCAATGGAGTGTTGCCCGGTTTGAAACTCCACGGAACGAATGCGGTGAAACCGTGATGTTCATCCTGCAACTGCCGAATCACTTCAAGATGTTCGATGATGTCTTCGTCTTTTTCTAGGTGTCCGTACATCATTGTTGCGGTGGATTTGAAACCGACCTTATGTGCCTCGCGCATTACTTTCAGCCAGTCTGCCGATGTTCCTTTTTTGCTGCTGATCTTTTTCTTTACTCTGTCGGATAGGATTTCAGCTCCGCCGCCCGGAATGGAACGCTGACCAGCATCCCATAACCGCTGAAGTACTTGCGTCAGTGTCAGTCCGGAAACACGCGCCATTTCAATAAATTCGGATGTGGAAAAGAAATGGGGATACACTTCCGGCACTTCTTTTACCGTACGCTCAACCATTTCCACATAATATTCAAATGGAAGATCTGGATTGACACCACCTTGCAACAAAATGGTAGTTATTCCTTTTTTCGCAGAATCTCTGAACTTCTCCAGCATCTGGTCGACCGTGTGCGTGTACACTCCCTCTTCGCCGGGGTGTCGGTAGAAAGCACAGAAAATACAATCGATATTGCAGACATTCGTATAATTCGGATTGGAATCCAGAACGAAGGTGACCTGTGGCTCCGGATTTTTGTTGAACCGGATTTGGTTGGCGAGATCGCCTAGGTCCAATAATTGTGCGTTGCGAAGTAGGAACAATCCTTCTTCGCGGTTAATCCGGATATTGTTTCGGACGTTGGAATAAATGTCGGAGAGTGTCATAACAAAAAAAACCTTTCAACGGCTGTTCTACTGTGAAAGGTTGAAAAGTTCAATTAAAATGTAACAGTATACCCTGCTGCTTTCAAATCTTTAATCAGACTGAAACTGATCTCTTCCAATTTCACAACAATCTCCTTGTACGTAATTCCGGGAATCCCTTTTGGAGGCGCATCATTTTGGTGATGAATACAGCACACACGGTTCGAACCAACTTTACCGATTAAATAACCCAGTTCGAACATTGCACTGTTGATATCGTCGGGGTTGTAAAGATAATATGCATATTTCACTGTCGGATATTGTTCGAGGAAACCGACAATCGCATCTGCTGCAGTTCCGCGCTGAAACATAATCCCTTCAATACCCATTTCTTTTAATAAGTTCGTCAATTGATTCTGCAGTTCGGATGCCGAAGAAGAAAGTACTAACACTTGTTTGCTGGAGGATGATGGTGCGGCAGCGGCAACAGGAGCTGCCGTTGCAGTAATTGGCGCTGCAACTGGTTTTGGAGGTTCCGGTCTGGCGGCTGCCGGAGGTGGTTGAGGTGTGGGCCGCTGTGGAACAGGTTCTGGTTTCTGTGGCACCGGGGCAGGTTTTGCAGCAACAGGTGCACTTTTTTTAACTTCACTTTCTGCCAGTGGCAACGCTAATTTGACAGTGTCTAGAATTAACTGTGCGGAATTTTGATAAAAGTACGCACCATTCTCATCCTTCGTGATTTTTTCACGAAGCGCGTTTGCAGGTACACCGATCTTTGCGATGGAATCCAAGCACGATTTTCTCCACATCAAATACTGGCTCTGCATCTTGGCGTTGTATCCGGAGAACTCGTGTCCTCCTTCGGGTACCATCTTTTCGCCTTGTTGGATTAACTCTAGAAGTTTCGTAAAAGTCTGTTGATCCATTGTCTCAATCGTGTTTTAGATTCGCTAAGTTACGAAATTACTTCAACTTCTTCAATAAGTTTTTTGAAGATGGTTATTGCTTCTTTTTCCCGTTCACCCAACCTGAAATTGAATCCTTCGAGAAATTCCGTTGTTTCCGACGGCGTCAATAAAATTGAAGCGCCGTGTATCGTACCGATGGTATCGAGAGTGTTTTCACCCTTTTCGAGAGAATGTTGAATGATTTCATGAAGTTCGACGGCAGTTTCTTTTGGCAGTGACAGTTTATGCGCCCAGACGGCGAATACGAAAGGAAGTTTCTTCCAGTCATACCATTCTTTTGCAAGGTCAAACACCAGATCGTATCCTGTAAGACCGGTCTTATTCGCTTTCAGCGCTTGATCACCGATTAACAACACCGCATCGAATGGGGAATAGTCGTTCACCCCGGAATGCATCCGAACGAACTGGGCTTTTACGCCGTATTTTTTCTCCAACAATACCTGCAACAACCGGATGGAAGTGGCAGTATCATCGATAATACCGATTTTTTTCCCTTGTAATCCCTGCCAGCCCTCTTTCGAAAATAGCATGACGCTTTTTACCTGATCGCGTGTTGCGATGCAATAATTCATCAGCTGCAATTCATTCTGTTGTGAAAAATAATCCATCAACGAGAACAAACCTGCATCAATCTGACCTTTTATGGAGAGTTGACCCATTCTCCGTGGAGCAATCGGGAGGAGTTTAAATTGACGCTGTTCGAAATGTTCGTAAAACGGGACGGAATTAAGATACGGGATTTTACCGACAACTTTTTCCGTATTCACATTTAATGCGTTATAATAGACATCCCGTTCTACCGGAATTTTCCCTGCATCGTTGATAATTTTAATCAATTTGTCTTTCGCCATGGTCATAGGACTAATGGCACCCGCATCGTGCGCAATTTTTTCACCGCCGACCGTTCCATCCATATCGTCTGCACCGAAATTAAGTGCAACGGACGCTACTTCTTCGGTGAGCATTACCCAGTACGCTTTAATGTGCGGAAAATTGTCAAGCATCAGCCGGGAGATTGCGATCGTTTTCAAATCCTCGATGGCCGAAGTAAAATCATTCTTCGGTTTAATACCCGTATCTCCTGGTTGAAACGCAAGTGGAATGAACGAGAGGAAACCGTGTGTTTCATCTTGTGCTTCACGTAATTTTACCATGTGCATCACCCGTTCTTCGTACGTCTCGATATGTCCGTAAAGAAGAGTGGCGTTGGAAGGGATACCGAGACGGTGCGCAGTCTGGTGTACATCGAACCATGTTTTTGCGCCGATTTTTTGATTAAACAGAAGTTTGCGGACACGCTCGGAAAATACTTCCGCACCTCCGCCGGGCATAGTGCGAAGACCGACGGAATATAACTGCCGCAACACTTCTTCGATCGACATCTTAAATTTTTTATGGAAAAAATCAATCTCTACCGCCGTAAATGCTTTTACATCCACCTGCGGGAAATGTTGTTTAATATCTCGTACCATGCCGAGATAATATTCCCATGGCCAGTCGGGATGAAGTCCGCCAGTGATATGGACTTCGTGAACATCGGAGTTGAGTTTTGAGAGGATCTCTTCGATGGTCATCTCGTATGCTTCGGGAGCACCTTGCTTTACGGCGAAGTCGCAGAACTTGCACGAGAGCACGCAGATATTCGTCGGTTCGATTTTCTGATTGACGACATAATACACAGCGTCACCGCTTTTCATTTGCTGGACTGAATTCGCCATCTTACCGATGGAGATCAAATCCTGCGAAGCAAACATCGTTAAACCGTCTTCAAGGGAAATACGTTTGCCGTTTTGAATTTTATCCCAAATGGGAATAAGATTTTTATCTCTGAAATATATCGTAGTATTCATTGTAATTTTAATTGTGTTAGGAAGCTTTAATTTGTTTCTAAGTCACCCTAAGTGCATTCGAAGGATGACTATAGAACTTCGCTCAACATGACTATGGATATTAATGTTATCTCCAGTAACTATCCCAGCGTTCGTCTACTTTCTTTACGATCGTTTCATCCATGGAAAGAGGATCCGGATAACCGGTCTTCCACGTCGCATCGATCCCGAGAATTCCTGTATAGATGGGGGAGATGCCGATCAATTTTTGTTCCGTAAAGATCGTATCCCGTTCACAATCGAACCGGGTGAACAGACCCCAGATGTAGCTTTCCTGTTCGTTGATATCCACATCGAAACTGACCGTTGCCGCCATCTTCACCCCGGTCAATTCCGGATGTTTGACGATCTTTTTGATCACGGCATCGCCGTCCTTCTTTACTTTCACTAACAGTAGCGATCCTTCAACAAGTCTTGCATCGATGATACGACGGTCGTACGATGATAGTGATTTCACGACTTCGTTCAGTTTCTTGATATTCACCTTTTGTTTTGGTCGTTTCTTTTCGGTGGCATCGATGATCATCTTGCTTCCCATGTTCATCTTGAACGAAGTGAAATCCAGCGTGTCCAGCGGGACTTTCGGGATCATCACATAATCAAAATGCGGGTCGAAATTATCACGGACCGCTTTCAATACTTCGTTAAAGCAGCGAACGTCCACATGATCGGAGACGGTGATTAGGCACTTTGTTAGCGACAGCTGTCCCGTTCCCATCAATCCCAACGCCGCTTTCATCGCTTCCTTCTGATACCGCTCGTTCACGGAAACAACGAGCAGGTTATGGAACCCCGCTTCGTAATATGCCCAGACGTTTTTCACTTCATGATGAATCAACCGAGTCAATGGTGCGAGAATCTGCTGCGTGGCATCGCCGATGAATTTATCTTCCATGGGGGGAATGCCGACAATTGTTGCCGGATAAATAGGATCTTTGCGGCGCGTTGCGGTTTGGATGTGGAACACCGGGAAGTCAGCGGCATTCGAATAATGACCGAAATGGTCGCCGAACGGACCTTCAAGGCGGCGTTCTTTCGGTTTTACAATTCCTTCAAAGATGAATTCAGCATTGGCTGGAACTGCAATGTTTAAAGAACGCGCCGAAACAAATTCTGTCGGCTTGCCGCGAAGGAAACCTGCAAACATCGCTTCATCGATCCCTTCGGGGAGTGCCGCAACAGTTGCGAGCAAGAGCGCAGGATCGGTGCCGATCACAAGCGCAACTTCCAACGGCTGATTCAGTGCTTCTGCAGTATGATAATGGAATCCGCCTCCTTTGCCAATCTGCCAGTGCATTCCTGTTGTTTGATCGTCGAATTTCTGGATGCGATACATGCCTATATTCCGTTTACCCGTTCTTGGATCGTACGTGACCACCTGTGGCAGCGTAACGAAACGTCCGCCATCCTGCGGCCATGATTTTAAAATCGGCAGAGAAGAAAGATTCGGTTTTTCAATCACCGCCTGAGATCGGGCGATGGTGACATTCTTCGGACGGGATTGGTAGATGCGGCGAATCATCGCCGATTCTTCGAGCAGAATTTTCGGAGAGGGAGGCATCACTTTTTCCGCGAACGAGATCAGTTGTTCACCGAGTTCATCCGGATGTTTTCCCAATGCAAGTTCAATGCGCCGCTCACTTGCCAGGATGTTGATCACAAGAGGGAAATCAGCTCCTTTTACTTTCTCGAACAACAGCGCCGGTTTACCGAGCTTCAGCGCACGCGTAGCAATCTCAGTGATCTCCAGTTCCGGATCCACTTCGACTTTGACGCGGTGAAGTTCACCGTTCTTTTCGAGATGTTTTACAAAATCCTGTAGGTTATCAAACATAAAAAAAATCCAAATTACTCATTCTCAAAATTCAAATGATACTGCCAACAGGCGGTAGTAGTTAATACCTGATGTTACGCAGAAAGGTAAAAATGGTTCGACGCGGCGCAGAAACAGAGGTCATCCTGAGCAAATCCTTTGCTGTTTGTTCCGAAGGAATCCCTGCGGGAAAGGATGCGTCTCCCGATA
>JALNZH010000110.1 GCA_023229405.1 Bacteroidota bacterium | reverse complement strand
TAAAACCCTTATTGACAAAAATTTATCGAAACAAGTGGATGTATGGAAGATATGTTATGTTGAGAAAAATAAGCCCTCCCCTACATTTCTTACAGTGTTGGATGAGATGTGGGAGGGAGCGAAATGTAGGAGGATTGAGTGAGCTTTTTCTCCCCCCACCAAGGGGGAGATACAGAGGAGCGGCATGAAATCATGACGGGACGTTTGATGGCGCGATGAGCGCCATCAATGGGCATAAGCGAACGGGATTCATCGCACGCGATACATTTCGCACGAAGTTCTTTTGCTTCTTTTCTTGTGCCGCCTTGAAATGATCAATTCGTGTACGGCATTCCTTTGGAACTCCGTCAAGAAAAGAAGAGAGTATGTGTTTTCCAATTTTTAGCAATGTATTTTGGACAAGTATGATTTCGGGTATTAATTTATTCAACACTATCCGATGGTGTCATTACGTACACGACATACGAAATATGGTTGTTTTTCTATTTTTTCATTTCGTATCTTATTACTATAAATAACGGCAGCTGCGAAGTAGCGCCGGTTGGTACACCGCTTCATTTTCCTTCCACACAACATCGAAGTATCTGACCCCTACCATTTCGCAGTGTGTTACACACCAACCTTTCAAAAAAAGATCAATCACTCTTTTTTTATACAACCATGATCACTCTTCAACATCGTACGCTCCGATTCCTCATCGAAAATAGCGCTGCTCAATATCCCAACCATCCAGCCCTTTCCATGATCGGCGGACAGACATATTCGTATGCAGACCTCCATCAAAAAATCAAAGCGATCTCTTCCGCACTGCATGAACGTGGAATTATTACTGGGGACAGGGTCGCGATTCTCGGAGAGAACAGACCGGAGTGGGGCATTGCATACTTTGCCATTACATCTATGGCGGCTGTCGCCGTTCCGATCCTCCCTGATTTTCACCAGACAGAGATTCTTCACATACTCCGGCATTCGGAAAGCAAAGCAATCTTTGTCTCTCAAAAATATCTCGCAAAGATCGAAGAGAACCTCCCTTCCAACATCATAACAGTGATTGCGTTGGATGATTTTTCCGTACTCCCTCATGCGAACAGAACGAACATCCTTTCAAACTTATTGCATCAAGGTGAACAGGAATTTTTACTTCTAAAAGAAGCGGCATTAAAAATGATTGGCAAAATCCCGAACAATGTCACGCCGGAGAGCCTTGCCGTTATCGTGTATACTTCCGGCACTACCGGCCACTCAAAAGGTGTGATGCTAACTCATAACAATATCGTCTCTGATGTCATCGGCACAACTCATATTGTCGATCTCAATCATTCGGACAGGCTTCTTTCCATACTTCCGCTCGCACATACGTACGAATGTACGCTTGGTTTGACCACCGCCCTTGCCGTCGGCGCCACAATTCACTACCTCGATAAATTACCGACCGCCAGCGCACTTCTTCCAGCAATGAAACAAATTAAACCAACCGTGATGCTGTCTGTTCCTTTAGTGATTGAAAAAATATTTAAAACGCGAATCCATCCGCAATTGAACAACAGCATCGTAAAACGGAGCATTCAGAAAATTCAATTTCTTCGGAAACGGTTACACAAAATTGCCGGGAAAAAACTGCTCGCAACATTTGGAAGCAAATTGCGTCTGTTTTGCATCGGCGGCGCTCCGTTAGCACCCGATGTGGAATTATTTCTCCGCGAAGCCTGTTTTCCGTATGCTATGGGGTACGGGTTAACTGAAACATCGCCGCTCATTGCCGGAACAAACTCCTTGTTGACCAAATATCGCGCAACCGGAAAAGCGCTCCCCGAAACCGAAATCCGTATCGACACTCCGGATCCGGATAATGGAGAAGGTGAAATCATCGTCAAAGGACCTACGGTGATGCGTGGTTATTATAAAGATGAAGAACGTACCGCATCAACATTTACAAGCGATGGGTGGTTTAAAACCGGCGACCTGGGCGTTATTGACAACGATGGGTATCTCTATATTAAGGGACGTTCCAAAAATATGATCCTCGGTTCCAACGGAAAGAACATCTATCCTGAAGAGATCGAATCGATAATCAATGAATTCGATTTGGTGTTGGAATCGCTCGTTGTAGAAAAAAATCAACAAATAGTAGCACGAATATTCCTGGATTACGATAAAGTGGAAGAGATACTCAAAGACGATGAATCATCAGAATCGAAAACCCGGGAAGGAATCTCTGGATTATTAAAGGTTTTGAAGCAACAAATCAATGGCAGACTCCCTTCCTATTCAAGAATTTCTGAAATTCTTGAACAAACCGAACCGTTTGAAAAGACCGCAACACAAAAAATAAAACGACATCTATATTCGTAACGAAAAGAATCGTTGTGCATATATCAAAAATGCTGCGAAAAAACACTTCTTCACAGCAAAAAACGTCATTCCATTTCACCGAACCTTGTAGATAGGCTGGTTTTTTCGTAAATTATGGATTACAATTATCCATGAAGAAAGCGGAAAAACACCTTAACACTGTTTATCAATCTGTTGTACGATCTATCAAACAAAAAAATTTGATACTATCGGGACAACATGTCACTGTTGCTGTTAGCGGTGGCATTGATTCAATGGTGTTGCTTGACATTCTGGCATCACTGCGAAATCAACTGAAGATCACTCTCTCGGTTGCCCATGTTAATCACGGACTTCGCGGTACGGCGTCCGATCTTGATGAAAAATTAGTGCGGCGAAAAGCGTCAGAATACGGAATTCCGCAGTATTCCGTTAAAGTGGCAACAACAGAACGTTCCGTTGAAAAAAAAATTGCTATTCAGGAAGCGGCGCGTGAATTACGATACGAGTTTTTTGAAAACCTAAGAAAATCGCACAAAGTAGATCGTATAGCTACCGCACATAATGCTGATGACAATGCGGAAACAATGTTATTTCACTTCTTTCGCGGATCGGGATTACAGGGTTTAACCGGAATTCCGATGCATCGGGACCGCTTCATCCGTCCACTATTGACGGTTACACGAAACGGAATCGAAGAGTATGCCAAGCAGCATCAGATATCTTTTCGGGAAGATGAAAGCAATTGGAAAACGAAATACACTCGGAACTTCATCAGAAGAACAATAGTACCGCAAATCGAGCGAAGGATTAATCCGTCGTTAATTGCAACACTTCAAAAAGAATCCGAAATTTTTTCGATGTTTTCCGAATATGTGAACGAAACAGTCCGGGCATTGTATCCGAAGATTGTCAACGGTACAATGCTATCCATCGAAGCAATGCGGAAAGAGCATCCATTTATTCAACGGTCGGTAGTAAAAACGATGCTGGAATCGCTGCATATTGAACCGACCTTTCCGACAATCGAATCGATCGTGGAACTTGCGGATCACCAAAAGGGAGCCCTCACCGAGGTTAATAGCGCATTTGTCGCGGAAAGAACACGCGATGCAATCGCACTTCACCAGAGAGCGTCTGCGAATGCGTTTGAATTTGTCGTTCCTTCGCTGTCTACTGTTACAGGCGATGCGTTCACGTTTTCCGTAACAAAAGGAAAGAACCACAATACCAAAGGGACTGATTCGTCTATAGAGTATATTGATGCAGAGAAAGTCGCTTTTCCGCTGACAGTACGTTCATGGAAGCACGGCGACTCTTTCGTCCCTTTAGGAATGAAAGGGAAGAAAAAATTGAGTGATTTTTTTGGAGAAAAAAAATTAACGGCAGCTCAAAAATCGGCCGTTCCAATCGTGCTGTCCGGCGATACAATCGTATGGGTCGGCGGTTTGCGGCTCGATGACCGATGTAAGATTACAAAAAAAACCTGTTCATCATATAAACTATCGATTAAATTCTATGGCAAAAAAGACGGTCGTCGTTAACAACGAAGAATTCGCCCCGTACATTGATCAAACAAAGATCAGTAAAAGGATTAAACAACTCGGTAAGAAAATCAGCAAGGATTTTAAAGGAAAAACACCGATTTTTATCGGAATCCTGAACGGTTCATTCATCTTCTTCTCCGATCTGATCCGTGAGATCAGCGTTGAATGTGAAGTGGACTTCCTGAAGCTCTCCAGTTACGGCGACGCAAAAGTTTCTTCCGGAAACGTTCACGTGTTGAAAGATCTGAACAGTCAAATTAAAGATCGGCATATTATCATTGTCGAAGATATCATCGATTCCGGACTTTCGATCGATTTTATCAAACGATTGCTCCTGGCGCAGAACCCAAAATCGTTTTCTGTTGTTTCACTATTATACAAGACAAAAGCGGTTAAGATCGATTTCCCGATAGAGTATATCGGTTTTAAGATCCCGAATGACTTTGTGGTCGGTTATGGATTGGATTATGCTCAAAAAGGACGTAATCTTCCGGCCGTATATAAGATCGTTGAAAAAAAGTAAGAGCACGTCGATAGAATACACCGACAGTGTGTGTTCCCGAGTATGAAAAAAAGTAAACGTAGAAGATCCAAGAGAAACCAGAAAATCAGAATACTATAGAAATATCATTGTAAGATTTGGAGTATAACGTATCATGGCAGAAGAAAAAAAGAACGATCAACATAAGCAGGGTGAAAAACAGAACGAAAAACGTCCGTTTCTCCCTAAAATAAAACGTCCGAAAGCGCCGAACCGCAATGACGATGAATTTAACTGGGGAAAAGCATTGCGCGTTGTGCTCAGTTGGTCGGCAATTATTATGGCCGTTTTTCTGGTGATGACAATATTTAAAGGTGCGGAAGCCACCGAATATGAAGTAACGTTCACCCAATACCAGGAATTCCTGCAAAAGGATCAAATTGCCAAAGCAACCGTAAAAAAATCGAATTTGAACGACTTCGATTTTCATGGCATTATGCGGGAATCGCAGGAGGTCACCCTGGCCACAGGAAAACGGGTGAAGGTGGAAAAATTTATGCTCACTCTTCCGTATACGAATATCGACGACGCGGTAATTGCACAGTGGAACACGCACAAAGTGGCTTTTTCCATCTCAAAAGATGATGGCATCTGGACGAACATGCTTATTACTGCATTGCCGTGGATCATTATCATCGGTGTCTGGATTTTTATCTTCCGGCGTATGCAGGGGGGCGGAACAAAAGGGATCTTCTCGTTCGGTAAGAGTCGTGCGAAAATGTTGAACGAAGGTCAGATCAGAATCACGTTCGCCGATGTAGCAGGATGCGATGAAGCAAAAGTGGAATTACAGGAAGTCATCGAATTTTTACGCGATCCGGCAAAATTCCAACGCCTCGGCGGTAAAATTCCGCGCGGCGTACTGCTGCTCGGCCCTCCAGGTACAGGAAAAACGTTGCTGGCACGTGCTGTCGCCGGAGAAGCAGGCGTCCCTTTCTTCTCTATCAGTGGTGCGGATTTTGTTGAAATGTTCGTTGGCGTCGGCGCCAGCCGTGTACGCGACTTGTTCGATCAAGGAAAAAAGAGTGCGCCGTGTATCATCTTTATTGATGAGATCGATGCTGTCGGACGCCATCGCGGCGCCGGACTCGGCGGTGGTCATGATGAACGCGAACAGACATTAAATCAATTACTGGTGGAAATGGACGGATTCGAACAGAACAACGGTGTTATCCTCATCGCCGCAACGAACCGTCCCGATGTGCTCGATCCAGCGCTGATGCGCCCAGGTCGCTTCGACCGCCAAGTAGTTGTGGATCGTCCCGATGTGCGCGGCCGAGAAGGAATTTTGAAAGTGCATACGAGAAATATTCCGCTTGCATTGGATATTAAACTGGAAACGCTCGCAAAAGGAACGCCCGGACTCTCCGGTGCAGATCTTGCGAACCTGGTAAACGAAGCAGCACTGCTTGCTGCGCGGAAGAATCAAAAAGAAGTAACGATGCGCGATTTCGAAGAGGCGAAGGATAAAGTGATGATGGGAACAGAACGAAAATCGATGCTCATCTCAGACAAGGAAAAACGGATTACCGCATATCACGAAGCAGGACACGTGTTGGTCGCAAAATTTATTCCGGAATCCGATCCAATTCACAAGGTGACGATCATTCCACGCGGACGAGCATTGGGTGTTACGACTTCACTTCCAATCGACGAAAAACATACATACTCAAAACGGTATCTTGAATCGCTCATCGCGATGCTCTTCGGCGGTCGTATGGCAGAAAAGCTTGTCTTCAATGAGTACACCACCGGCGCCGGCAACGACATCGAACGAGCAAGCAATCTCGCCCGGAAGATGGTCTGTGAATGGGGCATGAGTGAAAAAATGGGACCGCAGGCATACGGTGCAAAAGAGGAGGAACTCTTTCTCGGTCGCGAAGTGACGAAACACCATAACTTCAGCGAAGAAACCGGTAAGTTGATCGATGACGAGGTAAAACGAATCATCTCCATAGCGGAAAAACGGGCTGGAGACATTCTCTCCACGAACATCGATAAACTCCATGCGCTCTCTAACGTGTTACTGGAACGAGAGATTCTTGACAGCGAAGAGATTGATAAAGTACTCCGCGGCGAACAATTGCCAGCACTGGTGAAAAACGGCAATGGAACCGCTATCCCGGCACCCGATCCCGTCATTGAACAGGCAGCAGCAATCATTGCACAGCAGGAGACCAACGGAAAAACGGAAGCAAAACCGAAACCGCGTTCGCGCACGCGGAAATCGTAGTGTATGATCAACGCAGCGAATATTGACTATAAAGCGGAGATAGCACGTAAAGCGATCCATTTCTGTTCGCTGAGCATTCCGATCATCTATTATTTTATCGAGCGTGACCTCGCACTGGAAATTCTGATGCCGGTCACGCTTGGTTTTTTGATCGTCGATCTGCTCCGGTATTACCACCAACCGACCGCTGATCTCTTTTATATGGTGTTTCGGTTCATGCTTCGTCAACACGAGCAGGACCATACATCCAAGCGCTTGAACGGCGCAACGAATGTATTGATTGCGGCAACGATCTGCGTTCTCATTTTCCCGAAGCTGATCGTTCTGACCGCGATTCCGATTCTTATTATTTCCGATTCCGTTGCCGCACTGTTCGGCCGCCGGTACGGAAAAAGAAAGTTTTTGCAGAAAAGCGTCGAAGGGAGTCTTGCATTCTTCGTGTTTGCTTTGATTGTTATATATTTTACACCGAAAATGGAATATTCACTATCGGAATATATGATCGGCGCGATCGCCGCACTTGTTGGTACCATTGTGGAAGCCGGTTCATGGAAAATCGACGATAACCTTTCAATCCCACTTTCTGTCGGTCTGGTGATGTGGGGATTATATTTTATTGTCTATCCATCGGTCAATCTTTTTTCTCTGACCATACATTGATCCAACGTTCATGTTCGATGACAGTCCCCGACTATAGTTGGCGGGAAAATTCATCGGAAGATTTTTTACGGAACTATAATGAGTAAACTCAAATTCGGTCTCCCCAAAGGCAGTCTCCAGGAATCAACGCTGCAACTTTTGTCAAAAGCAGGATTCAATTTTTCCGTTTCATCCCGCTCCTACTTCCCTTCTGTTGATGACGAGGAACTGGAAGGCATGCTCATCCGCGCACAGGAAATCCCCCGGTATGTGGAAGACGGCGTGTTCGACGCAGGCCTGACCGGGTACGATTGGATCATTGAGAACGGCGTGGATATTGTCAGTGTCTGCGATCTGATCTATTCGAAACAATCGATGAGAAAAGTAAAATGGGTGCTTGCCGTACATCAGGATTCTCCCGTGCAGACGGTGAAAGATCTGGAAGGAAAACGGATTGCAACGGAAGTTGTTGGCATTACTAAAGCATATTTAAAAAAACATGGCGTGAACGCCGCCGTCGAATTTTCGTGGGGCGCAACAGAAGTAAAAACACCAGATCTCGTCGATGCAATCGTCGAAGTAACGGAAACCGGCAGCTCGCTCCGCGCGAATAAACTGCGGATTGTGGATATCGTGCTGGAATCGAACACCAAACTGATCGCCAACAAACTGAGCTGGAATGATCCCTGGAAGCGGGAAAAGATTGAAAACCTGGCAATGCTTCTGCAGGGTGCAATCAATGCAGGTTCGCGCGTCGGACTGAAAATGAATTTAAAGAAAGCAGATCTCGAAAAAGTGATCGCCCTGATCCCGGCGCTTCGAACACCAACCATTTCACAGCTTTCCGATTCCGAATGGGTGGCGATCGAGACAATTTTGGAAGAAAAAGTTGTCCGTGCTATCATTCCACAACTGAAACGCGCCGGAGCAGAAGGCATTATCGAATATCCGCTGAATAAAGTGATTTACTAAAAAAACAGGATACCTGCCTTCAATCCATCCCGCACGTGTTCTATTCAATATTTCCTCCTCCCCAGGAGAAACATTGAATATGGAATCTCATTAACGCGCTGCTTCAGTAAAATATCACATGGATTCAATCCTGATTGTTGATTATTGATTCCACTGATTCGATGAGCGGAATAAGCGGTTTCACCATTTGCGGAAGTCTGTACACCACCTGTATCCCAAAGACATGTGCTCCGCGGATAGGAAGGTATGTCGTTCCATCGGGGGAGTTGAAACTGTATGAAAAAGCATTGTGAATAAAATCGATCAATTGAAACATTACATACGCGTCAAGACTGCTGTTCCATGCAGTTCCTTAATATATTTCTCCGCGCATTCCGACAATTACAGCATCATCAATATTCCATCTTCCTGAAAGTTCCGCCAACCGAAATCGATAGGAAGGATATACCTGATTGCGCACTGCAAAGCGAATGTTTAATTTTTCAAGAGTAGAAAACCATTTCATATTGTCCAATCCCAGAGAAACTTCATACGGATCTCGTTTGAGAACTGAAACAACCGTGTTGGTATATTGTCCGTAATAATTTTTTACTTGACTTAAGCGATCAATAGAAAGAAACGGCAAGCCAAACACTTCCGGTAAATATTGACGCAGCGGTTGAAGATGTTCCTATCCACACCGAACTGTCCGAAGACCGATAAAATGATATCGTTTCATTATCGAGAAATGGATATGCTGTAGAGCGCAATGCTTCGTTTCGAACATGCTCTCCTTTTTTTAAATCGTATTCATATACTCCATTACGTGTACCGCACCATAATGTGTTGTGATTTTTTGAAGGAGTGTTGTGTATTGCGACTTCGGAAGGAGCAAAGGGATTATTTGAGTAATTTTCTCATCTGCTGGATCGAACCGATACAGATGTTGTGCTGTTGTAAACCACATGTTCTGTCTATCATCTTCCATAATATTGGTAACAATAGCATTGTTGCCAACTAGTGTCCTGTATCGAAATAACTTTTAATAAGTCGGACCAAATAATCAAACCAATTTAATAAACTCACGACACTCAATTTAAAATCCAAACCGTCATTCCCGCATATTTCTGGTGGGAATCCAATATTTAGATGCCGACAAAATCTCTGCTTTTTGAGTCCCGCCACGGCGAAGTCCCCAAAGGCGGGACATTCGGCCAACGGCCCAGTTGGGGGATGACGACTTAGTTAAGGTATTATTGGTACAGGACACTAGAAATAAATGACGAAAGACATTTGATTCTCGATTATACACAGAAATATTGGAATTCACTCCCCCGAACCACAGTTGCCCATTATGATCTTCATAGATCGATTTGATAAAATTTCCACTCAGTGAATTGGATGAATCCGATTCATGAGCAAGAGTGATAAATTTATTGTTTTGGGGAGAATATTTTTTTATACCATCACCATCTGTTCCAATCCATATATTTCCACTTTGATCGGAGAATATTTTATTGATCGTCAACGGTGATTCTCCTTTACTGTGATTGTTAAACAATTTTTTTGCAGTCTTTCATCATTCGAGAACAAATAGATTGTCCCTGTAGTTGTTGAAGCCAAGATTCCTCCATTCCTCTCACCAGAGAGATCGCTCATGGGAACATTAATCAATGCATGTCCTATCATTTTACCATTACCGACATCGGCAATAAAGACACCGTTGTCCTCTGTTAGTATCCATACAAAACCATTCGTCGCTTGGTAGACTCTCTTTACAGAACTGTAGTCAGTAAAATTATTTAACGGCCTTCTGGTGAACAAATCTGATTCAGCATTGTAGTGATAAAAACTATTCGCTGTAAATACGCACAATTGGTCATTCAAATCAACAAACAGTATTTTCGGATTTCCTTCAAGTCCGTGACGGGTGGGAGCAGATTCTGTATACCGAATAATATTTTTCGATTGCACATCAATTA
>JALNZH010000109.1 GCA_023229405.1 Bacteroidota bacterium | reverse complement strand
AAAAAATAATTAAATCTGCTTCAGTCGTAATATTGATCAGCGTACTGTTTTTAGGAGTGGGATATTTCTTTGCAACGATCGGCCGAACATATCATCCGGTGATCGATCATCAGCCGTCCATCGGATATGGAATCACTCCATCGAAAGAGAAAATCGTCAGTAGCAGTATGAAGGGGGCTATCGATGGAAATGATATCGTGATTCCGTCCGAACAGGTTTCGAACTACCGGATTGTTCGAATTAACGACCCCGAGGGTATCCAAACGGTTCCTATTCTTCTGTACGTGACTCCAAGAGGAAAAATCGTCACTGCGATGAGCATCAGCGAGTCTTGCCGCTCGAATGATTTTTATCTTGAAGGAGAGAATATCCATTGCGCAAATTGTCCTTCCTATTGGAATATGGAAAGTTTGGAAGCATATGCGTGTTGCCAAAAGTATTATCCCGAACCGATACCGAGCACTGTAACTAACGGCATGGTGCGGATTGATAAACACCTCGTGCAACAATGGAGAACTCGATTATAAAAACAGGAATGGCCGGTGATACACCGGCCATTCCTGTTTTTCATTGAACATTTTTTATTTCTTCAATGTTTCCTGAATTCTGCGAACAATCGTTATTAAAAATCCTCCGATCAACAATACTGTTCCGATCCACACGAGATTGATATACGGTTTGACGCTCGCTTCAACAACCAATGTTTCTGCTTTCGGAGCAGATAATTTTTTCTGTCCATGTATTCCGGTGACTTCTAGCGTCACAGTCGCTTCTCCCTCTTCTTTGCTGGGATTCATACCTTTAATCACCAGAGCAATTTCGGAATTTTGCAGTTGTGCTTCGGTGAATGTCGGTTTCCCACCTTTGTTTGACATGGTTGGATGAACGAGTTCTTTCATACCGTTATACAGAACCTCGATATCCATCACCAGATAATTCCCTTTTTCTTTTGTCTGAGTGAAGTTGTAACCCAAATATGTCAACTGCATTCCTTCGTACGTTTCGGTTTTTCCTTTCAGAAGCATAATCTCTTGATCATGATCTGATGCACCGGCAGATTCCAGAGATAATGGAGAAACGTAAAAGTCCTTGGTGATCATATTCACGATATCCGGATTGCGGATCAATGATCCTTCATCGTTTTCTTTGAACATCACCGGCGTAACGACAAATTTCTGTCCGTCCTTCTCCACTTCCACATTAAATCCGAACCGACCGCGTTCCAGCGGTTGATACCCAACATACGTCATAGTATATCCAAGCGCCTGAACAGATTTCCCCTGTTCTAAATTCAGCGTTTTCACATCGTCATATTTTGCCGAAGCAACGAAACCGAGGAACATCAACGCAATGCCAACATGCGCAATAGATCCTCCCGCCATTTTGGGATTTCCCCGCACAATCTTCCATCCGACAATCACATTGGTACATAACGCAAATGCCGATGCAAAAATAAAAACAATCATTGCTACATGCGTCGCACCCATAATAAAAGTACCAACAGTGAATGTTGCCGCCAACGCTGCCGGCATCATTAACTGTTTTAACAAATCATTTGTTTTTGAATTTTGCCACCACAGCAGTTGTCCGAGACCAGACAATAATGCAATAGCAACTCCTAATGGAAGTGTTGTTGTTATGTAGAATGACGGATCGACAGCGGAGATTTTTCCTTTAATAATATTTGTGATGATCGGTGATGATGTTCCGATCAGGATGAAAATAGAGGCAAATACCAATGAAGATGCACCAAGGAACAGTGCGAATTCGCGGGAGACGAGCGTATGCTGCACCGGTACAACCGGCATCTCTTTCCAACGCGAAAATAGAAGTCCGAAGCCGAGTGCCGCAAAAAGTCCGATGACGATCAACAGCAACCAGTACACCCACATTCCGGGATCGACAAATGAATGAACAGATGTTTCACCAAGTACACCGCTGCGGGTTAGAAAGGTGGAATACAACACAAGAATAAAACAGAACATGCTCAGCACAAAATTCGTTTTAATATATGTCCCGTTTTTTCGTTGTGCCAGCATCGTATGAATTGACGCGACGCATACCAACCACGGCACCAATGAAGAGTTCTCCACTGGATCCCATCCCCAATACCCCCCCCATCCGAGCGTTTCGTACGCCCAATATCCGCCAAGAATAATCCCGGTGCCTAACATCATGGACCCGAAGGCTGTCCAAGGAGTGGCGACTCGGATCCAACTGACGTAATCTTTTTTCAGCATTCCAGCGACAGCATACGCAAAGGGAATGGACATCGATGTAAAACCGATAAAGAGAATCTGCGGATGTATCACCATCCAATAATTTTGTAATAACGCATTAAGCCCTTTTCCTTCCAACGGAACCTGTGCCCACAATCCTCTTGCCTGATCAACCCAAATAAAGTTTGTCGTTCCCACCGGAACAGCACCGACATGCAGCAATTCGGTTGAAAATTGTTCCCAGATCGGCTTAAATGGATTCTTCACGACAAGCATCAAAATAAGAAATGAGAGTATCGCCGAAAAAACCGCCATAAATTCCGGTTCATATCCTCGTTTTGCAGTATACCGCAGCAACACCAGTCCAATCACACCTGTGTAGAGAGACCATAACATAAAACTACCTTCCTGACCGGCGTAAAATGTAGAGATCAGCAGAGATAAGGGCAAATCAGTAGAACTGTAGTTCCAAACGTAATAATATTGAAACTGATGCGTCAAGATAAAATATAACAGTATCGCCGAAGCTGTAACAAGTCCGGCAACAGTCAGCTCATAAAATAACCGTGCAATTTTTTTCACCGTATCGGAAGGATTCCGATGGACCACAAAATACAACACGGTGGAAAGGATCGACGAAGCAAATGCGATCTTAACTAATGCAGCACCAAACATGAAGACCTCATAATGTTTTCTTTACCGCTTCGCCATCGCCTTCATATTTTGAAGGACACTTGGTAAGAAGTTCGTTCGCATGAAAATATCCGTCTTTAAATCTTCCTTTGGCAACCACTTCGGTGGCAATCTCAAAATTGTTCGGTTTTGCGCCGTCCAAAACAACTTTGACCTCTTGATTATTATCATCCACCATGTAAAAGGTAAATTGTGATGTTGTCGCGTCGAAATTGGATTCTTTTTCTTTAACCCATCTCCCTTTAACCTGCACTTTTTTATTGACAGTTTGCGCCATCTCAAAATCCATGTATTCGATATTGCTTTCCATAAACGTAGATGCACCGAAAATTAATGCACCAACAATGATGATGCTTGCAACAATAACTTTTAAATTCATACGATCTCCTATTTCTTAATTTGTTCTTCCAATTTTTTGATCTTTGCATCCAGTACAAACATATATCCCAAAAAGCCGAACCAGATCGCCAGAACGACGACTAGTACGACATACATCTGATTTTGTTCAAAGAATTCCATTTGTTCCTCAATTAATGTGTTTCTGTGATTTGTTGAACATGCCGTTCGATTCTCATCTGCCGAACTTTAAGCGAATACATCCAAAAATACAATACCGTAAAGCCGATAAGCGATGCAAAAAAGACCATCAGCATATTGGGCGCCATTTTAAATTCTAATACAGGACCTTTCCCCTGTTCATCGCCAAGCGAACCGGGATGCAGCCCGGACATAATTCTCGGCATCACAAATATGAAGAACGGCACCGTAACTCCTGCAATGATTGAATACACTGAAGAAAGCGTGGCCCGTCGTTCTTCTTCATCGATCGCTGAACGAAGAACGAAATACGCGCCATAAATCAATAAAAGTATAAAGATCGAAGTTTGTCTCGGATCCCAGTTCCAGAACGAACCCCAATTAAATTTTGCCCAAATTGCACCTGTCACCGTCGCAAGAATACATAACAACAGTCCAAGACTGGCGGATGAAACCGAGCGGAGATCGTAATCGATATCTTTTTTCCGCAAATAGATGATCCCATAGATCATCGACATAGCGAATGCAACAACCGTTGCCCAGGAAATTGGAACATGAAAGATGATATTTCTGGCTTTTTCTTCCAAGCCGGGTATAAATGGAAACTCATACCAGGTTTGAGGTACCTTCACCATCGGGAACGCAATGCCGGCAATGATAATTCCCGTTAACCACACTGAGACAGCTATTTTTAACCACGTTTTCATAACGATTAATCTTTCCAAACAAAATCAAAGACAAGAAACGAGGTAGCAATCATCACTACCGTAAATGAAATAAGAATTTGAAATTCCTTCACCGCTTCGACAAGGAACGCCCCTTCTGTTGCCAGCTTTGTTGCATTAATACAGGTTAGCAGCAGTGGAAGCAGAATCGGAAATGCCAGCACCGGGAACAATGTTCCTTTCGTGTTGGCTTTAGCAATTATCGCCGCGAGAATTGTCGACGCGCTTGCCAGTCCGGCACTGCCCAGCAAAATAGTTAGCCAAAATATTTCGAATGTCTTTACTGTGAACTCTGTAATAAACAGCACGTACGAAACAGCAATGATAACAGAGAGAACAAGAATGAGTGCGAAATTATAGACGAGTTTTCCAATGTACACTGAACTTGCGTTGACTAATAATCTTAGGGTCAGCGATGTACCGCGTTCTTCCTCTGCAACAAAAGTCCGTGATAGACCGGACATGGCGCTGAAGAAGATCACGATCCAGAGAGTTCCGGAAAGCACATCGATGGAAGGAGATTCCTGACCGATAGAAAATAGTATGATCGAGAGTGTTGTCACCACAAACATCAATAGCGCATTCAGCGCGTACCGAGTCCGAAATTCAGAGACAAATTCCTTCACAAAAATGTGATACGAAGTTGAGATGATCATCATATTCTAAAATACGACATTAATGTCTGTTGTTCAATGGTTACCAATTTCAATGGAATAGACGCGATCAGCAAACTGCAAATCTTCCGCGTCATTGGTGGCAAACATCAATATTCCGTTCTGTTTCTGCAGTACCATAAATTTTCTTACCGCATCAATTCCGTAACTGTCAAGGTTAGATGATGGTTCATCAAGCACCAGCAATGAAGGCTGATGCAATAACGCAGCGCAATATTTTAGCCGCTGTTTCATACCGGACGAATAATACCGCACTTCTTTTTTACGATGATCATAGATTCCGAATTCTTTTAACAGCATGTTGCTTCGTTCCTGCCATTCTCTTTCCAATGAGCGTACTTTAGCAATAAAGGAAAGATTTTCTTCCGCCGTAAATTCCTCGTACATGTTTAAGTATGGAGAAACTAATCCGATGTGCGGATAGTAATCCGGATATGGAACTATTGCACCACCAACAGAAAATTCTACCGATCCTCGAGTTGGCGACAAGACACCGCATAGAATCTTTACCAGCGTTGATTTCCCGGAGCCATTTTTTCCTGTTATTGCAAATGCCGTCCCATCTGAAAGCGAGAATGAGATATTTTCTAATATTATGCGCCGGTTGTATAATTTAGCGATATTTTCGGACTTAAAAGTCAGTTTTTTCATCTAATTACTGCAAATTTCCCTTTAAGAACAGTGGAACCATTTGAAAGAATGTACAAATATACCCCGGATGGAACAATTTCACCTCTATTATCCCTTCCCATCCATGTCACATATTGCGTGCCAGAGAAGGTTGAATATTCGGCTCTTTTTGAGTAGATCAAGTCCAGCGAAACTGCCGAAACAACAGTTAACGTAACATCATCAGAAACTCCAATTTTGCCTGGAGAAATCAATAACGATGATTCAGCAGGTTTAAATGGATTAGGGAAACAATATGGATGTGCTGCAAGACCGATTGGTATGAATGACCAATTTTCAATATTCGACGAAGAAAATTTGGCGTAGAGTCCAGCAGCAACGGCATCATATCCTGAGTGTGCCGAAGTTGTAACAGAAATTTGTGACGAGAACAGTTTCTGTGAATACGTTAACGCATCAGTATAATCCGTATTTGAAACAACAAAAAATGTTGAATCAGAATTTGAAATCACTTTGTAATAATTCGGTGTAAAACTATGGGTGCTGACAGATAATTGTTGAACTGAAGGGCCGACTGAAATCGTTTGCAAGAATGGCACTAAGGGATACAATTTTGCATCTGTATAATACCGCGCAGTATCAGCCCGATGAGCGGTAAAGAAATTCCAGTAGGTAAAATTGATGAACTCACGCTGTATTGATGTAGAATGTCTGTTTAACACAGTATTCAATGCTGAAACCGGACGTTGAATCTTTATCTCATTCCAAATTTCCCCCATTAGAGATATGGAGTAATTTTTCATCAGGAAGATTGCCCAAATTGCCCGTTCATATCCCGCCGTTTCAATTGGATTTTGATCTGTTCTTTGTTGGAATAAAGGTGTCCCGGAGATATTTTTAAAATACGTTTTTACGTCAAACAAATAATCTTTAGCCTCTCTAAATACTATTGGCTCCATCGATTCTGCGCACAGTTCGTAAAAATAAAAATATTCGCCCTCCCATATTCCTGAACCGCCTATTTGGATGGCATGGTGAAATTCATGTGCAGCGGTAGCCATCATCGCTTCAATACCATTCGTTCGGTATCCGGTGCCAAAATCGTTTTCAAACTTAATAAAAGAAGCATATTGTTGATTACTTTTTGTAACGCCAACAGGAAGATCCCATTCAATCAACGTTTCACCAAAATAACCTGCTCCCATATTCAACACATAAACATCAAATTCATTCCCTCCGCCTCTGCCGTTGTCGGATGGAGGCGGTGTAAAACCAAACTGGTCGATCTCGGCACGCCACACAGAATCAAATAATAATGCAAGTGTATCAATAAATTGTTTATATGTATTGGGTCTTCTGGTAACAATCTTCTTTCCATTTACATACGTTATCGAAACCAACGCCGGCTCATGTGCATTAACAGTATCATAATGAATGCGGATTTTACTGCTAGGAGTCAGGATACTTTTTTGCAACTCCGGACGAATTTCCATCGGAAGATCCAGTTGATTCTTTTTTGCTTCATTTCTCAGTCTGACACCGACAAATGTTCCGCATTTCTCAGATTCGTATTGGGTATGGAGAATGTCAACGAGGAGAACCATCAACAGAACCAAAATACAGATGTTACGTTCCATAAATCACCGTTACCGTATGTCCATTGGATTCTGTATAGACAATATCAATAAAGCCATCACCATTAAAATCTCCGCATCGGAATGTCGCACCCCCAGGAATTTCCACAAGTGATTTTCGCGGCAAAAATTTTCCGTTTCCTTTACCGCGGTAACTCCATACGATAGACGATTCTTTATCAAAGTAAATGATATCCATTATACCGTCATTGTTTATATCATACAATTGAAGTTGTTCCGGTCCCTTAATTGATACAGAATCGACGATCTCCTCAAAAGCGCCAAATAATGTATTTATGTTCCCAAGCGCCAACCGTAAAGAGTTTTCAGGCGCTAAATATAACAGGCAATCCTTTAATTGATCGCCGTTAAAATCGTCAATAAACAGTAACGCTTTGCGCACTGACGTATCGGGAAGTGGAAAAGTATATACTTTTCCCTTAAATTCACCAATGGAATCATTCAGCGTCACACCCAAATGAGTGTTCTTTGAAGCAGTGTTTGTATAGACATACAGCAGATCGGTTTTACCGTCACTATTCAAATCGCTGATAGTGGAATAGGCTATTTTTGCCGGCACCAGCGGAACAAGACTCTTTGCCAGAAATCTCGTCCCCTTCACCTGTTGATAAAACATAATGGCATTTGGCGCGGTAGACATAAATGCATATAATGAAATGCCCCGCTGCATAAATGAAACGTCCGGAAGTACGTTAACAGGTTTATCCGGCAATGAGATGGAAAATTGTTCAAGATCTCCTACTAATGAGTTCAACGAGTCTTTTTCACGATGGAGCGAATACAACGATACTTTCGGATTTTCGCGATGCAACGAGTAGAGTGTAATGGAAGAATCGGACTTTGCATAAAGTGACACCGAAACTGGTTTTTCCGGTGTTTCAATGGTTAACTGTCCGGCAAACGAATCACCTATCGAGCGTAATATTGAGATCGACGATGATCCTTCGTTGCTCACTACAATATCATCAAATCCGTCGCCGGTAATGTCGCTGACGTACAAATTCGACGGAAATTGCCCTACACCAAACGTTTGTTTTCTGTCATCCCGCGATATTTTCGAACAGGAGTTCCAAAATATTGCGTACTGATTTTTCCCTGTTGGAAAGGAAAGCACTTCCTGAATACCGTCTCCATTCACGTCACCCGTCACCACAGTGGTCGGAACGATACCCGTTCCGAAAACAATTTCATCGTAGAATGTCCCGTCGGAGCGGTTATTCAACAGCGACATTGTGTTTGCAGCGTTATTATAAATCAACAGATCACTCGAATGCGGCGCAGTAAACGATCCGACAGTTATCTGATATGATAAAAACGAGATGGGTAAAGCCTGAGCAAAGGAAAAATTTCCTAAACCGTCGCCGTCTAAAATCTGTACTGTCTTATTTTGTATGGATAATACTGCAACGTCGGCAATTCCATCACCGGTAAAATCTGAAAAGATCGACTGAACAGTATCCTGTGAAAACGATAATACCGTCTGTTCGGAAAATTTCAATCTTCCCAGTCCGAGATGAATTGTTGTTTCATTCATCAACCAATTGTGAATAGCGACATCGGGAATATTGTCTCCATTCAATGCAATTAATGCACAATCGCTGACAGGGATATTCTCGAAGATGGTCTTATACGAATGAAACTTTCCATTCCCTTTTCCCTGCAGTACGCTGAGACCGGAGGAAAGTTTTCCGAAACTAATGACATCCGGAATCCGATCGTTGGTGATATCGCCGATAATCGCCCGCTCCGGATAAAAATTTACAGGAAATGTGAAAGAGGAATATGTGGAATCCGTTCGGGTGCTGGTAAAGACTTCAATACTGTTCATATCGCGGTGCACTACAACAAAATCGTCGATCCCGTCATTATTGATATTTCCAACGGTACAATTCGTAACGTTTGCCGAGTATCCGACCGATTGCATCCCTCCCATGCTGCCATTCCCTTCGTTTTTCAGGATTACAAATGATGAAGAATCAGGGAAGTAGGTTAACAGATCGGGATACTGTATTGATGAATAATGAATGAGTGCGGGGAAACGAACTTCTCCAGGAAGTTCATGACTGGTGATGCTACTCAGCGAATTGATATCGCGCAACTGGGCTTTAGATTCGAAGGCGGCGAACATGTTCAGCACGACCAAAACAATCAGCCATCTATTCTCTGAGCACACGTCCCCTTGATTTGCCATTCACCAGTGTTAGGATTATTTAAGTATTTTCTTGCGTCGAGCAAGCCGAAGTTCTCTGCGATGTAATGCGTCGTCAAATCTGCGTTGTTCCTCTTCGGTTGAATACGGCACTTGCGACACCTGCATCGGTTTTCCATTTTCATCGAGCGCAACAAACGTGAGGTACGCCGTATTGGCATGCTTCGTTGCTCCGGTCAACAGATTTTCAGAGATCACTTTTACGCCGATTTCCATTGAAGTACGAAAGACCCGATTCACCGACGCCAATAGTGTAACAACTTCGCCAATCTTGATCGGATGAAGAAAATTGAGATCATCGACAGACGCGGTAACGCAAATACGATGTGAATGACGTGCAGCTGCGATAGCGGCAACAAGATCAATCCAGTGCATTAACTGTCCGCCAAGTAGGTTGCCCAACTGGTTGGTATCATTCGGCAGGACGAGTTGCGTCATGCCCGCCTGGTGCGGTAATAACGGAAGTTCGTGGCTCATTCTGTTATGCTCAATTGTCGTTTTGCCTGATCTTCTTCATATTCTTTTTTATCTTCAACAATTTCTAATTTCAATTCCATGATCTCTTCCATCAAATCAGTTTCCGGATATTTCGACAGTAATTCATTCAATGTCCCGGTTGCACCGGCAAAATCTTTCCGTTCATTCTGAGATTTTGCTTTCCACAGCATGCCGTCATCTACAAACGGAGAATCATGATACTCCTGAATCAATTTATCAAAATACGCGATAGATGCTTTGTAATATTCCAGGCGAAAATATAATTTCCCTCCTTCAAACATTTTACGCGCAAGTTTTAAGGTTAACTCCTCAATTTTCTTTTCAGCATCTGTCACGAGACTATCGGTCGGAGAAAATTCGATATACGTTTGGAAATTGTCCAGAGCAAAACGGGAATATTTCTGATCCAACTGCGGTTTTGGAGAAAGCT
>JALNZH010000108.1 GCA_023229405.1 Bacteroidota bacterium | reverse complement strand
CGTTATTCTTGTCGTTGTCTCTGTTGTTTCTTTGTTCAGTCAGGGGAAAGGGGCAATTTCAGGACGAGTGATCGATGTGAAATCCGGTGAAGGATTACCGTCGGTCAATGTAAAAATTAAAGGAACGTATTATGGAGCATCGTCGGATTTTGACGGGAATTATGTCATCAGAAACGTGAATCCCGGTGTGTATACGGTGGAATTTTTAGTTCTTGGATATAAGGCTGTACAACACACCGGAGTAAAAGTTAAAGAAGATGAAAGTGTTGTGATCAATCAAAAACTCGAAGAAACGGTGCTGACGTTAGACCAGGAAGTAGTTATTATAGGTGAAAAGCCTTTATTCCGTCCCGATGAAACGTCAAGTCTTCGCTCCATTTCTGCCGAAGATATGGAAGTAAGTGTTGTCGAAAATATTAACGACGTTGTATCGCAACAAGTGGGTGTTGTTCAAACTGATAATGAAATTCATATTCGCGGCGGCCGAACAAATGAGAGCGCTTTTTTGCTGGACGGTGTTTCGGTGCAAGATCCGCTGGCAGGTACGGGATTCGGTCTCCAGTTGAGCGCTGAAGCAATTGAAGAAGTTCAAGTGATCACCGGCGGGTACAATGCCGAATTCGGACAGGCAACATCAGGTGTTGTTCAAGTAAAAACAAAAGAAGGAACAGAGAAATATTTTGGAAGTGTTGAATATCGGTTTGATCATCTTGGTCTTCCCAAAGCTTCCTTCCAGGACATGAACTCGGATATTTATGGATTGACATTGAGCGGGCCGGAACCGTTCACCACACAATTACTACCCGCCATTGGTTTGTCGATCCCTGGTTCGCTTACCTTTTTTACGAATTTTTACGGTGGATTTTCTGACGGCTTTATGAATGCTCGGGCTCAAAAAGTTGTCTCCTCAATCTTTTATGATACACGGTTTACTCCTCGTCAGGAGAATAACTGGTTCTGGCTGGGGAAATTAACTTGGAATATCTCATCGTTGATTCGCATTTCGTATTCCTATAATAATTCCATTGCGATTAATCAGAACTCGCAATCGTTACAGACGAATCTAGAGTATACCGAGCCAAGTCCGGGGTTTCAATACGAATATCAGAATATTCTTGATAATGCGTTAACGTATACACATCGGAATCAATTTCATAGCCTTGCCCTCACTCATACACTCTCTAACCAATTGTTCTATGAAGTAAAATTGACGCATTATTTTACTCACCTTCGCAGCGATGCAAACGGAAAAGATTATACACAGTACCAGGAACCGAAGGATATCAATTCACCCCCGCTGCAATATTATTCACCTGGGTCAACGAAATATACCCCCGGGCACGACACGTTGTATGTTATTCCAGGCGACGGCTTTTGGGATTATGGGAATGGCTATACATGGCATGATCATTATGTCAGTGAAAATACAATTAAAGCTGATGTTACCTACCACCTGTCGGAGACGAACAAATTCAAAACGGGCGCTGAAGTAAAACTGCAAGAGATGCAGAATATTGATATCTATCAACCATGGGTCGGTGCCCTGGGTTTGAATAATGATATTTACAAAGTTTCGCCAACAAGCGGTTCAATGTATGCCCAAAATAGTGTCACCTTTAGCGGTATGATTCTGAATTTCGGACTGCGATTTGATTATTGGTTCCCGGGGAAATATGTTGACAATGCAGTCAATGACCCTTCTGTTGTTACTATACCGGACGATATTCGAAAGTCCTACAAAGAAAATTCATACGAACTATTTGGACAACGGTGGAAAGGGAGATTGAGCCCGCGTATTGGTATTTCCCATCCGGTATCGGATAATCAGATGTTATTTTTCTCATACGGTCATTTTTCAAAACTGCCTCGTCCGCAATTTGTGTATGCCAAACTGAATCCATCGTCCGCGCAATCGACATTCCAAAAGTTTGGAAACCCCGATTTGAATCCTGAAACAACGGTATCGTATGAAATTGGTTTGCAAACGCAATTTACCAATGACGATGTGTTGACAGTTACGGCATACTATAAAGATATTTTTGACTATGTCTCCACGCGTCAAGCGAAAGTCACTTCCAGCAGAATTTCAACCGGTAATTTTATTACGTATGTGAATCAGGATTATGCACGTTCGAGAGGCATTGAAGCTGAATATCGAAAGAGGATAGGACATTGGTTTAGAGGTTCGCTCTCCGGTTCGTATTCCATTACCACCGGTAAAAGTTCTTCCGCCGATCAAGGGACATTGGTGGCAAGAGGAATTGAAGATGAAGCTATTAAAGAAAACTTCGTATCATGGGATAGACCGTTTCAATTTAACCTTGTTACAACATTTAATGTTGTGAAGAACGAACCGCTGTTTGACTTTGCCCCCGGTGTATTGGACGATTATTCTGTCTATTTCAGGTTTTTTTATCAGTCTGGCAAACGGTATACACCAACAATGTTATCCGGATATCAGCCAAACGGACGTCCGATCTACGTGTCTGATCAAACGAATCGGCTTGGGGCAATTGGAGAGGACTGGTTTTGGGTGGATATGAATTTTGAAAAATATTTGTCTTTCGTCGGATTTGATTTCACGTTTTCAGTGCAAATCAAAAATCTGCTGAACAATAAAAATTCTACCATCATAAATCCCGTAACAGGCAAAGGGTATGAATTTGGCGATGCAACGCCGACATCGTGGAATGATCCGATGTATCCAGATCTTCAGGCTCCGGTATCACCGTACCCATACAATCCTGCACGGTATCTTTCCGGAAGGAATTTACAGGTTGGCATGAAAATGAAATTTTAACTGAATGAAAATACTAATAATCCATATCGCAATTATTCTCCTGTTAACGATTCAACAGTCGACGGCGCAACTTCTGCCCGTATTAGGCGCGCAAAGAGCTGGAACTTCGACAGTGCAATTTCTTAAAATAGGAGTCGGTGCGCGTGCGGCAGGCATGGGCGAGAGTTTTGTTGCGCTTGCAAACGATGCATCAGCATTATACTGGAATCCTGCAGGAATTACTCAATTCTCTGAAAATCAATTATTAGTAAGTCATGCAAATTGGCTGGTGGATATTAATCATCAATTTCTCGGCGCCGTGTATCATCTTTCCACGGATGATGCTGTCGGACTTTCCATTACGTCGCTGCACATGGATGACATGCCGGTAACGACAGAAATACAACCGTTTGGGAACGGTGAATATTTTCGGTTCGCCGATATTGCTATCGGGTTCACCTACGGTAGAAAATTAACGGAACAATTTAGTTTTGGTGCGACAGTTCGATACATTGAAGAAACACTCGACATGCTTACGACACAGGGAGTATTGATCGATCTCGGAACATATTATTGGACGGGTTTGGGCACATCGCGCTTTTCGGCAGTCATAACAAATTTCGGAAGTCAGGTGAAACCAACCGGTACCGTGAAAATGTTGAATGGAAACACAACATCGGATTTCGAAGAATATACACCGCCGACACTGTTTCGGTTCGGATTTGCCTTTGATCCGATTAACGATGATCTCAATACGCTGACAACTTCCATACAGTTAAATCATCCGAATGACAATTCTGAAAATATTGGGTTAGGAGTAGAATATCAATGGATGAAAACCTTTGTACTTCGCGGAGGGTATAAATTGAATGTTGATGAACAACGGTTTTCCTTCGGCGGTGGAATTAATGCGTCGTTGGGATTCGTTGACCTTTCGATGGACTACGGATTTGTCTCGTTCACAAATTTAGGTGATGTCCACCGCATATCTCTTATTGCAAAATTATGAATGTAAAAGTGGTAATTGTTTTGTTCGTTTTGTTGATCTCCGGCTGTGCTGAGGATAAATATCCTATGGCAGAGTTAAACGATGTTCCGTCGTCGAAGACAATCGGAGATACACTCTATGTTCAACAAAATCCTTCATGGGCGGGATTTAACCGGCCCCAAGCAATTATTATTGGAAATGATCGATTAATTTATGTTGCTGATACAGAAAATAATCGACTTGTCATGCTTGATTTGTTTGGTCACGTAATTGGAACTTCGCCGTTTATTAAACGACCAATCGGTCTTGCGCAGGATATGAACTTAAATTTGATCGTATGTGCAGAATTTGACACAACGTTGCCGGGTCGAACAACACCGACAACGTTTGGAGCGATTTATAAACTTAATCTGTTTGATGCCAAACACAATCTCTCCAATGCTGTCGTCAAGCGGGTATATTTTGAACCTTCAGACACTGTGCGACGTTTTACAGCTGTGGCAACCTTATATAATAATTGGTACGGCGTAACACGCGTTGGGAATAAAAATGATATCAGTAGAATTGACAAAGATATTGCTATCATGCAATTCGACAATTTGGACAATTATGTTTCGCCGATACCGAACTTTACTCCGGAAGGAACAGGATTAAAGTCATTGGACAGTCTGACCGGAATTGCAACATTGCCAACAGGCCGTTCTGTAGAATTCGTTTTTTGTCAAAAGGGAATCAATTCCCTTTACAAGATACAATGGATTCGTTTAGTAACGATTGGTCAGACAACTGATTTTATTTCAAAATTTGATCCGACCGATGATCCTTCCCTCGGTATATTAAGTGTTAACCGATTTGTGCGGCCAGAGGGTATCACCTTTGACGCTTCCGGTAATGTATTTATGATTGATGCCGGTACGGACAGTCTTTATCATTTCTCTTCACGAGGCATCGAAAGTTATTCCTTTGGCGGGAAAACACAGTTTAAGCAACCTCATGGCGTTGCATATTATGATAAAACGCTATACATCGCCGATACAGGGAATAATCGAATTGTGCGGTTTAAACTTTCTACTGATTTCTAAAAAATAATTGCGGTGTCATACAAAGACAGACATATGTGTCTGTCTTTTTTATTTTATGAATATCGTCATCTTCAGTGGTGCAGGATTATCCGCAGAAAGCGGCATTCCGACATTTCGGGACAGCGGGGGATTGTGGGAGCAACATCGTATTGAAGATGTTGCTTCGCCGGAAGGCTGGGCGCAAAATAAATCTATGCTACTGGATTTTTATGCGATACGATTCCATAAACAACAAGCATGTCTTCCAAATCCCGCACATCACGCCATTGCTGATCTATCACAACATCACACCGTAACAAATATCACCCAGAATATCGATACACTATTGGAACGCGCCGGATGTAAAAGTGTCTGGCACCTGCACGGAAGGATCGATCTGCAAAAATGCGAGTATCATCATTCTCTTTCGTTCCCGTACGATACGAAGTATGAATGTGATTATCGTTCATTGATTGAACGTCCTATTCTACTCGGCGATGAATGTCCGAAATGCGGCGGTCAGCTTCGTCCGGACATTGTGTGGTTCGGAGAGCCGGTAGAAATGCGTGAAGATTTTCTGGCGGAATTGGTGGAATTGACGGATATTTTTATCGGAGTCGGGACATCGGCTCAAGTGTATCCAGCTGCAGGAATATTGTCATTGTTTCGTCGGACGGAAGAAAAATATTTTATTGATCCTCATCCGAATTACGAAGTGCTAAACGGGTATCAGGTGATACAGGGGAGTGCGAGCGAACAATTGCCCGCGTTAGTGAAGAGGTTGTTGGGGTGAAGACTGATGCGGATCGAAAATTTGTAATGAAGAGCAATAGAACGAAGGACTCCACGACAGTGCTTATGTATTTGCCAAATTTACATCAAGAAATGGAATGATCTTACGGAGCTCATTGGGTTGGATGATTGTATTTAGGAAATATCAATGGAGAAATGGCCATTAAGGTTTTGAAGGATTAAATATATCAATCAAATTAGAAGTGGACTCAAAAGCACCTAATCATTGCCATTTCGAATCCTGCTCTATTATCTCTCCAGTGCGGGATATGAAATCTTGTTTCTATTCTCAAAAACAATAACGAGAATCCACACTCGACCCTTTTCCTACGGGAACACTTCGTGGCGGGTCTTCGTTCAGAATGATTATAAAAAACAATTTTTGAGACCGCTTCTAATAAGTAGAGACATCTGAAAAATCACATCTTGATATCATTCCGAGAGCGCCCGCACTGCTGGTCCCGAAGGGAATATCTATTTCTTGTTCTTTGAATTGTACTCTCTTTTAGTTCTGTAGAAGCGAACTGAAATTTGTTAATTGTACTATCGCTTCATAGCTATCCAACATAAAACCCTTATTGACAAAAATTTATCGAAACGAGTGGATTTATGGAAGATATGTTATGTTGAGAAAAGTAAGCCCTTCCCTACATTTCTTACAGAGTTGGATGAGATGTGGGAGGGAGCGAAATATAGGAGGATTGAGCGAACTTTTTCTCCCCCTACCAGGGGGAGATACAGAGGTGGTCTGAAATCATGAAGGGACTTTTGATGGCGTTTTTTGCCATCTACGGGCACGTGCGAACGGGATTCATCGCGCGCGTTATATTTCGCAAGGGGTTCTTGTGCTTCTTTTCTTGTGCCGACCAAATCTTTATACCATGTCGGCATTCCTTCGGAACTCCGTCAAGAAAAGAAGGAATAAGTTTTTCTCTTGTATGATTTATTTTGGACAAGTATGCTATCGCTTATCAGATCGTACTCATTAAAGATTTATCCCGTATTCCGCAATCCCGCAGCAATACCATTTATACACAGAAACATTACTTCTTCCAACTCCTGCCGCTGAGTTTCGTTAATCTTGCCGGATCGTAGCCGCTTCAATAATTCTATTTGCATCAAACTCATCGGATCGACATAGGGATTCCGCAGCATGATTGACCGCTGTAGCGTAGTATTATTATCAAGAATATCCTTTTGTCCGGCAATAGCGATGAGCAGTTTTTTTGTCCGTTCAAATCGCTCACGAAGGACTGAATATGTGTTTTCACGCAAGAAAACCGGTTGTGCAAGTTCAGCGTAATGATACGAGATATCAAAATCCGCCTTCGCTAAGATCATCTGAATGTTGTCAACCATTACACGGAAAAAATTCCAGTGTTTATACATCTGCTGCAGCGCCGGCAGTCCTTTCGGACCGGTTCCGTTCAACATTGCGTCAGCCCCCAGCCAACCGGGCACATTGTGTCGGCTTTGCATCCACGCAAACACCCACGGTATGGCGCGTAAATCCTCGATTCGTTCTGTGTTGGTCCGTTTTGCTGGTCGCGATCCGATTCTCATTTTGGTGATTTCATGTAACGGCGTCGCCTGGAAATAATAACGGACAAAATCCGGGTCGTCATATACACGCTGACGGTAGTGTGTAAAACAATGTTCCGACGCTTCCGCCATCGACTCGAGCCACTGGGGATGCTGCGCTACTTTAATTTTATGTAAATTCGTCTTATCGAAAAATTTCAGTAGCATGGCGGATGTGGTCAACTCCAGTGTCCGCTTAGCAATCTCCGTATGCGAATATTTTAATGAGATTACTTCGCCTTGTTCCGTGATTTTAATTCTCCCGTTGATTGTACGGCCGTTTAATGCCATCACCGCCTGAAATTCCGGACCGCCGCCGCGACCTACCGTTCCTCCGCGTCCGTGGAAGAACATCCAGTCGATTTGATGTTTCGCGGAACAGGCAGAAAGTGCGCGCTGCGCTTTATACAGTTCCCAGTTGGAAGTAACAATACCGCCGTCTTTGCTGCTGTCGGAATAACCGAGCATAATTTCCTGCCGGTACTGACGAATGCCGAGATGTCGGCGATACGCAGTATTGGTATACAATTGTTCTATAATCGCCGTCGAACCGCGGAGATCGCCGATTGTTTCGAACAATGGCACAATATCCAACGCACTGGATAGTTCTGTTGACGAATATAGTCCCGTCAATTTCATTAGGAAAAGAACTTCCAAAACATCGGCTGCGCATTCGGTCATGCTGATAATGTACGAACGGATTGTGTTTGGACCGATCTCTTCTGTTGCTCGCAGAATGATTCTGAATGTTGCCAGCAATTCTTTTGTCTGCGGTGTAAGGATCGATTCGTTGAATGTAATCGGCGCATTACTTGTGAGTGATTTTGTCAGCCAGTCAGCTCGTTCTTCGTTTGAAAAAGTAGAGTATTTAACGTACAACTGCGCAAAGATCTCGCTGACAGCAGCAAAATGAATTTTTTTATGCTGCCGGACATCCATGGCGGCCAGATGGAATCCAAATGTCTCGGCATTCCGTATAAGGTTTTTTAATGTACCGGTCGTCAGCACGTACCCTTTATTTTTGTTAAGGCTGTCACGGATCATATAAAGATCGTTGAGAAATTCCGCTGCCTGAGTATAGGTTGTTTCATTCTTCGGTAGTGTTCCATCAAGTTTTTTCTTATACCGTTGCAATTTTCGATACATCAGTGCAATTTTAACACGGTATACTTCGTTGGGATTTCTAATGCCCCGGGGGAAAATTTCACCTTCCGTTGTTAATGCATCGTTCACCGATCGTTCGATCGAAACATCAATCCTCACACTTTTTTTGGATTCGCTTCGGACAATGTAGAGATCATCCAGTTGCTTCAGATAGATGTCGATAATCGTGTGTGACTGGCGTTTCAGTGCGGACCATGTTACGTCCGACGTAACGAATGGATTTCCGTCTCTGTCTCCGCCAATCCAGGTTCCAAAACGGAGGAAGGAGGGGATAGAATCGATTAATGTCGGATAGGTATCGGCAAGCGCTTGCTCCAATTCACGGTAGAATGCCGGAACGGTGTGCTGCAGCACCTGCGTAAAATAAAACATTCCGTTGGTAACTTCATCCAGCGGAGTAATAGCATAACTCCGCGTTTCCTCCGTCTGCCAAAGACTGGTGATGTTTCGTTTGGCGGAGAGACGTAATTCCTCCCGTTCATTCTGCAGCAGATTGCCATTATCCATCTCGTGTAGAATCTCCCAGATGCGAGAATGTTTTTCTAAGACGGTTCTTCGCAGCGATTCCGTCGGATGTGCGGTGAAGACTGGGTTAATGGATACACGCGAAAGGAACCGCTTCATTTCAGCGGCGCTAATTTTTTTCTTTTTGGCATACATTAGCGTATGGCGAAGCGATCCCTGGGGATAATGGGAAGTGCCGTGCTTTTTTTGTTCGCGCATTCGCTGGATGCGGTGATGCTGTTCGGCAATGTTTACCAGCTGGAAATAGGTTGAGAATGCCCGGACGAGTTTTTTAATGGAGGCTGTATCCAATCCTGCAATCCTTTTTCGTAACCGCTGGAACACTTCTTCGTCGTGCGATGTCCTGAATTCCTTCGTGGAAAGGCGGATGAACTCTTCGAGCGCGAAAAAGTTCTTTCCTTCTTGTTCAATGATCACTTCGCCGAGTACATTCCCGAGAAACCGGATATTGGTGCGTAATTGGAAATCGGATACGTGATGTGTTGATTGTTCTTTCACACGCTAATGTCGCTTTCCGGATAATTCTGCAATGCGTTGTAATGCTGTTTTAATTTCCTGATCCCAGAATTTCCAATCATGGCTCCCTGCTGATTCGTGCATTTCAAAGGAAATTCCTTTCTTTCGCAGGGAAGCGGCAAGATCATGGGTTAACCCGATGATTTCACTGATACCATCCTGTGAGCCGACGGAAAGATAAAAATAGGGTAGTGATTTCCCGTTCGAACGCTCCGTCAGAAAAAAAATATCGTTTTCATTCCATGAATCCGTTCGATTCTGACCGAACAGTTCGCGTAAGTTTAATGTGGCAGTTCTAGACCATCGGGCGGTAATTGCTGAATCTTCCAACCCTCCCGGGAATTGTATTGATGGACTGAATCCACCGATGAAGAAGAATTTTCCGGGATATTTGAGCCCAAACTTTATCGCTCCGTATCCTCCCATTGAAAGTCCCGCTATGGCACGGTGAAATTTTGTCTGTATTGTCCGGTAGCGTTTTTCAACGGTTGGGATCATTTCCGTGATAATATAATCTTCATATTGGGCATTCTGAACGAAAGGTGAATTTGTGTACCATCCATTACCGGCGTCCGGAGTAACGATAATCATGCGGTATTCTTTCGCATAACGGACAATATTTGTCAGTTTCACCCAATTTGTGTAGTCGCCCCCAAGACCGTGCAATAGATAGAGAACGGGATAGCGATCCTGATGTTTTTTATACCCTTCCGGAAGGATAACATAAAATTTGGACACGGTATTCAGGGATTTGGAAACAAGGCTATCTTCAACGACAGTAACCTGTGCGGCTGCTGTTTGGAAGAGAAAAAGGATGGTCATCAGATAGTTCATGTATTCACCAAGATAAATGTATTTAATCATAATGAAAGATTTCCCTCTAAACAACGCAAATTTGACGATTTCTAATAAATTACTATATTCTTTCTGTTGTTGTCATATTGAAAAAGGGGATCTATGAAAAAAATCGGCATCCTTTACGGACAAGAAAATACATTTCCGCCAGCGTTCATCGAGCGGGTGAATGCTAAAAAAGAAAAAAATATTGTCGCCG
>JALNZH010000107.1 GCA_023229405.1 Bacteroidota bacterium | reverse complement strand
ACCATTCTCCGGTGAAAACATCGTTACAGAAAAAATTTCCATTGCTGTTCCATCATTGATTACATTTAAAGGGACGGAAATTGCCGGAGAAGAATTGGAAGCACAAAAAAGTTATCCTTTGGTCTCTTTGAAGAGTGTTCCACTAATCTTCCCGGGAAGTGAAGAGTTTGATAATTTTGACAAAAAACTGATCATCGCCACAACACGTCAACACGCGAGGCCATAGTGGATACAAAAGATCTGTTCCAGCAACTGCAGAAACTTTCTACGGAACAACGGAATCCTCAGTCGATGGATATCGATGCACGATCAATTACCGATATTCTTTCCATTATCAATACCGAAGACAAGAAAATAGCGCTTGCGGTAGAATCACAGCTTTCGTATATCGCTCAGGCTGTGGAGCTAACAGTAAAAGCTTTTCTCAATGGTGGACGATTGATCTATGTCGGTGCGGGAACCAGCGGTCGTGTTGGTGTCGTCGATGCAAGCGAATGTCCTCCTACATTCGGAGTGCCGTTTGAAATGGTTCAGGGAATTATTGCCGGAGGAGAAGGCGCAATGTTTCGCGCAGTTGAAGGAGCAGAAGATAAACCGGAAGGGGGAGCAGACGACATGGACAAGAAAGTAGTCGGTCCGAATGACGTTGTCTGTGGTATCGCCGCGAGTATGCGCACACCCTATGTGATCGGAGCAGTGACGCGAGCAAAAGAACGAGGAGCGCGAACTCTGTATGTCACCACCAATCCCCGTACGAATCTCGACCTGCCAGAATACAAACATCTCGCAGATGCTCTCGATGTGGCGATCTGCGCAGAGGTTGGGCCGGAAGTCGTGATGGGATCAACGAGAATGAAAAGCGGCACGGCGCAGAAGTTGATCCTGAATATGATCACCACCACAGCAATGATCCGTCTCGGGAAAGTGTACGAGAATATGATGATCGATCTGCAGATGACAAATAAAAAATTAGTGGAGCGTGCTAAGCGAGTGGTTATGACGGTCACCGGGGTGGATTATTCGACCGCAGAACATGCTTTGTTCGACGCAAAGGGACATGTGAAGACCGCACTCGTGATGATTAAAGCGAACGTCGATTTTGACGAAGCGACAAAACGACTACAGCGTTCCAACGGATTCGTCCGTGCCGCGATCGAGGGGAAAGAATATTCCATTTTGTAACACCTATTTCACATCGTAACCTTAATCGTCAACGATTTTATTTTTAGAGATCTTTCAACAGAACGTGAGATACATTGATGACCTTGATTGTCAATACATCTTTCTTGACTACGACATCCGCCATTAATAATTTTGCCTCCACAGTTCCACTCACACTATTTTTTCTTACCAACTTCACAGGAGGCTGTATGAATGTCGTTAACATGAAACAATTTTCGGGATCGAACAATCTTAAGGCGTTTTTTGACGTAGAGACATCTGAAGGAATTACGATTAAAGGATTTAAGATCGCGGATGGAAAGAACGGTCTGTTCGTGGCTGCACCGTCCGATCAGGATAAAAACGACAAGAAAAAATATTGGGATAAGGTAAAAATGTCGAAGGATCTGAAGGACAAACTGACATCTCAAGCCTTGGAAAAATTCTCCAATCTATAATTCTGCAACACGCTACTCTCCACTACTTCATCCAAAAAAAGCCTATAAATTTCTTTATAGGCTTTTTTGTTTTCTTTCTCTGTGAGAATTGCCATCCTGAGCGGAGTCGAAGGATGGCAATCTTTTGAGACACACATCCTTAGTGAGCGGCAGTTGCAGAATTCTCGTAATCGATTCCCTGTGCTTTCAGCACTGCTTTTGCTTTCATGGCAAAGAATGCCAGATAACCGAATAAGAAGATCGTCACGATATACGACAAATGAATATTGTTCAGCACGTCGCTCAACCATCCCTGGAACGGTGGGATCAACGCACCGCCAAGAATCATCATGATCAGGAACGTAGAACCCTGGCTGGTATATTTTCCCAATCCGGCAACGGAGAGAGCGAAAATGCTGGGCCACATCACTGAACAGAAGAGTCCACCGCTGACAAAGGCAAAGATCGCCACAGTACCGGTGGTCAGCATTCCAATGGACATAGCCACAATACCAAGAAGCGAGAAAATCAGCAGAGTCTTCGCCGGCTTTTCTTGTCCGATAAAGAAGCCGACGATCTGGATGGCAATAACAAATGCATACACGTACAGATCGCTCACGTCGGTTCCGTTCAACGCATTCGCTCCCAAGATCACTCCGAATGCAATGTATGGCACTACGACGGTAAGGATATTCTTCCACACTTTTGAAAGATTAAATACCGTAATCGCTCCGGTCCATCGTCCGATCATCAGACTGCCCCAATAGAGCGAAATAAAGCGGGAGATCTCAGATTCATCGTAACCGCCGAAATCCGGCAGTTTCAACAGAGCTCCCAGATTACTCTGAATTGTCACCTCAACGCCGACATAGACAAAAATACCGATCATTCCGTATACCAGCTGAGGATATTTTAATGCTCCGCGTCCTGCTTCAATATGTTCATCCTGTGTAATTTTGGGAAGGTTGGAGAAAATAAAGAAGAGAGCGACGGCAATGAATAATCCTGCCAGAAACATATACATTTGATTAATCGATGCAATTTCAACATTAACATTCTTTGTTAAACCGCCGAACAGGAAGTAGCTGACAATCAACGGACCGATTGTCGTGCCAAACGAGTTGACACCGCCTGCAAGATTCAGCCGGTGTGCACCTGTTTCAGGATTCCCAAGCGCGATAGCAAACGGCTGAGCACAGGTTTGCTGTAAGGAGAATCCGACCGCAATCAGAAACAATGAGCCAAGAATCAACCAGTAATTGCCGCTGTTCACAGCGCCGATCATGGCCAATGCACCTGCGGCGGAAACGAAGAGACCGTACGCAATGCCCATTTTATATCCAATCTTATTCAGGAAGTCGATCTTCATCAGACGTTCCGTCAAATAGAGAGCCAGAGAACCGACGAAGTATGCCAGATAGAAGGCTAGGTCGATAAGCTGAGATTGAAATTGTGTGAGATTAAAATGTTCTTTGCAGAACGGGATAAACACACCGTTCGATGCAGCGAGGAAGCCCCAAAAAAAGAAGACCGTGATGAGGGTTCCGAACTGTGATTTTGTGGAGGAATGGCTCATTGGGTTGAAATAATTAGTGAATAAATAGTGAATTCCAAAAATTATGTTGACACTGCTCGGCTAGAGTACAATTTTAATCGAAAGAATTCAACTACTATTATAAAGAAGAGGTTCGTTTGAACAGGAGAAAATTTTTCGTACCTTTGTTTATTGTAGAGGAGTTTGATGCTCCTCTTTTTTTTATTGGTAGAGATATCTGAAAAATCTCATCTCAATATCATTCCGAAGAGCACATCACTGCCGGTCCCAAAGAGACACCATTGGTGCTGGCGGGGAATCTCGTTTTTTCACTCAAATGGAAAAATAAGATTCTTCGCTAAGTTTATACTGAACGAAGCGACTGTGCTCAGAATGGGACAAAGAATAATCTATTTTTTTTAGATGTTTCGGTTATTTGGTATCTATGAACATTATTCAAGCAATCATCCTCGGTATTATCCAAGGATTGACGGAATTTCTTCCAATCAGCAGTACCGGACACCTGCGCATTATTCCCGCACTGTTGGGATGGAACGATCCAGGCGCAGCATTCACTGCAGTGATCCAGTTCGGGACCCTGGTTGCCGTGTTGGTGTATTTCAGAAAAGACATCATTTCTATCTCATCGGCGGTGATTAAAGGAATTGTCACGCGAAATTTCTTCCACAATCGCGATGCGCAACTCGGCTGGATGATCGCCGCGGGGACTGTTCCGATCGTTTTCTTCGGATTGCTGTTGAAAAAACAGATCGAGACCTCTTTCCGCTCCCTCTATGTAATCGGCGTATCGCTGATAGTTCTTGCGGTATTTCTGATGATTGCCGAAGCATACACCAAAAAAAGAGTTGCGCGGGGTGAAAAACTGAAATCGCTGGACGATCTCTCCTGGAAAGAGGTCATCACCGTCGGTTTCTGGCAAGCCGTTGCACTCATTCCCGGTTCCTCACGTTCCGGAACCACCATCACCGGCGGATTGTTTTCCGGGATGAACCGTGAAACAGCGGCACGCTTTTCGTTTCTTCTGGCGCTTCCTTCTGTTTTCGCGGCGGGAGTGTTGGAATTGGTAAAAGAACGGGAGCTGCTGTTGTCGTCCAACGCCGGTCAGGTCAATTTGATTGTTTCTACAATTGTGTCGGGTATTGTTGGATATGCATCGATTGCATTTCTTCTAAATTATTTAAAAAATCACACGACATATCTATTTATCATCTATAGAATATTCGTCGGTGTTGGATTGTTATATCTTTTGAATGCCGGTATTTTATCGCCCCTCTAACGTTGACTATCGCAGGATCATAACTCAATGGAATTAATTGTAGAATTTTTTGACAAACTGAGAGACATTCAGGCGCTTGTAGCATGGGCGGGATATATTGGACTGTTTATCATCGTTTTCTCTGAGACGGGATTATTGGTCGGATTTTTTCTTCCCGGAGATTCAATGCTGTTCACTGCAGGACTTTTTGCGGCACAGGGATTATTCAACATCTATGAATTGAATCTCCTGTTAATTGTTGCAGCCGTGACCGGCGACGCAACGGGATATTATATCGGTAAAACCGGTGGACATGCGTTGTACGCAAAAGAAGATTCGCGGTTTTTTAAGAAACAACATCTGATTGCAACAAAAGAGTTTTACGAAAAATATGGTCCCTTCACCATTGTTGCAGCGCGGTGGATGCCGTTTGCACGCACGTTTGCTCCGGTTGTTGCAGGAATCGCGGAAATGTCCTACGCCAAATTTGCAACCTATAACATCATCGGCGGGGTAACATGGGTGCTCAGCATGACGTTGGCGGGATATTTTCTCGGCACTGCGTTTCCTGCTATTGTGAAACATCTTGAGATTGTCATTATTGCAATCGTCTTTTTGTCGATTCTTCCGGGCATCATCAAATATCTGCAAGTAAAATACGAAAAAAAATAGCAGACTGTTTCTTCGAAATTATTGTCCGTCGCAATATAATGCGCGATGGACAATTCTACCGTTCCTACCTATCGCACAAAATTATTCTTATCTTGCAATGTGAAACAACACCCACCAAATATCCGTTTTCATGTCGATCCGCTTTTTAAAGCTGAACTGCGAAAACTTCCGTGGAGTGTGCCGATTTCGGATTGGCAGTACCATGGAGTAAGCATCCTCAACATTAAGCGGGGGATTTCGCGTCACATGGTCATCTTTGTGAAGGCGGGGCGCTTCTCGTTCGGCATTAAAGAAATTAGCGAGGAGATCTCTAAAAAAGAGATTGACCATTACGAACAACTGCTGCTCCGCGGCATACACACACTGGTTCCGGCAGGATTTGTCGTGCGTGAAGAAGATCCAATACCCGTCAATACGCCGATTGGCGTGCAGTATGAAGAGAATTTCATCGCCCACACTGTGACCGTGCTGGTGCACAAAGTACTGCCGGATTCATTTCTCTATTCACGAAACTTCCGAAGGGAAAATCGGAGAAAAATCTGGGATGCCATCGTCCGATTGTTTGTGCAGCTGCACAGCAACGGAGTCTATTGGGGCGATGCATCGCTGGCCAACACACTCATCAAATTTGAAAAACGTGAAGTTCCGTTTTTGGGAATGCAAACAATTCTGATCGCTTATTTATCTGATGCGGAGACGGTGGAGATTCGTCCGCGTCTTTCCAAATCCATGCGCGAAGCGGATCTGAATTTTTTCTTTGAGTCGATGGATTGGATTAACGAAGATCTGCTGGCCAGTGGCGTTGTTAGGGACGCTGTTGGTACGGAAGAGGACAAACTCTACATGAGAGAACGTTATGATCTCCTTTATAACGTGGAAAGAAAAAAAAAGAAATTCGAACAACAAACATCGTTCAACATCGACAAGTTTCTCGGCAGCATCTCCAATCCGGCGTATGTCGATCAGTTTCTGAAGCACATCGAAGAACACAAATGGTATCTCAGCGAACGGGCGCAGCGTGAATACACGCTGGCAGAAGCCACCGGGGATTGGTACAAGACGATCTTTGTGCCGATTTGCGAACTGTTCCGGGCTGAACACATTCCGGAATTGTTCAAAGGAAAGACGGCGGCGGAACTGTATATCGAAATTATGAACAACAAATATTATTTGAGCCAACAGGTCGGAAATGATATCGGCATGGTCGCAGCAATGCGGGATTACGCGGAACGCTTCGGAGCAGAGGAGCGTCATCTCTCATTGCTGGAAAAGCTCGCAGGAAATATGTTAAAGATTCTCGGATTGAAAGAGTCGATGCTTCTCAAGTAAGCGTTCAGTATATTGTTCCCGTTCAATCAATCGCATCCAAAGGAAATTATTATGTCCACTATTGCACCTGCCCCCGTCAAACAATCCGATCCCTCCTCACTGGAAAAGATTGCCTACGACAGCGTCAAAGAGATACCGACGAAAGAACCAAACGATCAAAACCGCCTGGGATATCATCTCTGGAATTATCTGAAAGAAAAAAAAGGATCGGTCGCCGTTGCTGTAAAACAATCTGGCGCCCGCATTTTAATTCCAGAAAATGAAGCAGTTGCGATTATAGAGGCGGCTTTAAAAGCCAGATTATTATAAAGACATCTGAAAAATCTCATCTCAATGTCATTCCGAGGAGTAGGGCGAAGCGAAGAATGACAAAGGACTATCTATTTTTCAGATGTTCTTAAAATTACTTTGCACTTGATGAACCAAACATTCTTGTTTGTGCATATATACTCTTTTTGGTTTAACGGAAATACCAGCTTATCATCAGATAGGATGGACCTATAGATGTTTTCTGAATGAAAGAAGTTTTCAACATACTCAATGACGTGATCATGGCGTTCATTCCGCTTTTTGTGGCGATCGATGTGCCGGGACTCGTGCCTATTTTCCTATCGCTGACGCAGGGAATGACGCTCAAATCGCGCCGGAAACTGATTATTGAAGCAACACTCACCTCGGCAGCCGTCGCACTGGTGTTTCTGGTAATGGGAAAAGTGATTTTCAAATTTCTTGGTATCACGGAAAATGATTTCCGTATCGGCGGGGGAATCGTACTGCTGGTGCTGGGCGTGACCGATTTGCTTTTTTCCAGCAACGAGAAGAAGGATTCCGGCGCTTCGGTCGGTGTGGTGCCGATCGGTATTCCGTTGGTAATGGGTCCAGGCGCGCTCACGGCGATTATCATTATCGTTGATGCATACGGGTACTGGATTTCCATGGTTTCACTAACACTGAATCTGCTCATTGTGTGGCTTACATTCCGTCATTCGGATCTCGTGATGAAAGTGATGGGCGAGGGTGGCTCGAAAGCGTTTGCAAAAGTTGCAGCACTCTTTCTTGTGGCGATAGCTGTGATGATGATCCGTGTGGGTGTGCAAAATATTTTAAAGTGATTTTTTGGTATTAATCATTAGCCATCCTTTTCTGTTAAAAAGCATGACAAGAATTTTTATTTTTAAGAAATATCTCAGCAATATTTCCGTTGATTAAGCATCGAATACTAACACCGCATTCTATGTCCCATCATTATCAATCCATCCTCGACTCTATTCGTAACGAAGTACTACCGCTGCAAAACGACGGTGCGGTGGCAAACTATATTCCCGAACTTGCAACAATTTCTCCGAATAGATTTGGCATGCACCTGCGGTCAATTGAAGGTCACGATCATGCGGTGGGCAACAGCAATGAGAATTTTTCCATCCAAAGTATTTCCAAGGTGTTCGCACTCGCGCTCGTCGTGTCGCTGGTAGGAGAAAAAATCTTCAAGCGTGTCGGCGTGGAACCATCCGGCAGTTCATTCAATTCGCTGGTGCAGCTGGAATACGAGCGGGGAATTCCGCGCAATCCGCTCATCAACGCCGGCGCGATGGTGGTTTGCGACATGCTGATCGGACAACTGAAAAAGCCGAAGAATGAGATGCTGGATTTCGTCAGAATGCTGGCGCACAATAAAAAGATTATGTTCAACGAACGGGTTGCTGCGTCGGAAAAAGAATTCGGTTTCCGCAACGCCGCTCTTGCGAATTTTTTGAAGTCATTCGGCAACATTCAGCACGATGTGGACGAAGTGCTCGATCTCTATTTCCATATTTGTTCCATCGAAATGTCATGCAAGGATCTCGCAACGGCGTTTCTGTTGTTCGCCAATCACGGCAAGCATCCGGGAAACGATGAAGCGCTCCTTACTAAAAGCCAAACAAAACGCCTAAATGCGGTGATGCAAACCTGTGGATTTTATGATGAAGCAGGTGAATTTTCTTTCACCGTCGGACTTCCCGGGAAGAGCGGTGTCGGCGGCGGAATTGTTGCGCTTCATCCCCACAAATACGCAGTCGCAACGTGGAGCCCTCGGCTGAATCCCAAAGGAAATTCCGTGATGGGTATGAAGGCGCTGGAACTGTTGACAACGAAACTAGGTTCTTCGATCTTTTAGGGTTTGTATGCGTGACCTTTACCGTCGCGCAGATTCACATAAGGCGCAACCATACAGGTCGCGGATCCAAAAACAGTTTTTTGAAAAACATGCTCCAATCCATCCACCAATCACCAACTCAATCATCCGAAACAAAAACCACGCTCATCATGCTGCATGGACGGGGATCGGACGAACACGACTTGTTCGGACTAAAAAACTCTCTCGATCCGCGGCTGGAGATCTACTCACTCCGCGCGCCATATGAATTCGACTGGGGCGGATACTCGTGGTTCGATCTGCATGAAGATGGTTCGGTGAATCTAGAAGGATTCAATCGCAGCAGGAACGAAATTCTCACGTTCATTCAATCCATCAAAACAAATAAACTCTATCTGCTCGGCTTCAGCATGGGAGCGATCATGTCGTATTCTATTGTGCTCACGCAGCCGAAACTCTGTGCCGGTATTCTCGCGCTGAGCGGATTCGCTCCCGAACAAATTGAATCTGAATATAAACTCAATGAACTGCACGATCTGCATTTTTTTATCTCTCACGGTATCAACGATCCGATCATTCCTGTTGCGGAAGCACGCCGCACAAAAGCGCTGCTGGAAGGTTCAACCGCAAAAGTAACATACAACGAATACCGCATGGCGCATCAGATCAATGAAAATTGTTTGATGGATATCAAGGCGTGGTTCCATCTTCAATGGTGATGGTGTGTCAGCTTTCAACGGATCATAGAAAAAATAAATGAATATCTCTTTTTCTTCTGTTCACTTTGGTATTGTCGTTGTAAATCTTAATGCGCCTCACTATCTTTGCAAACAGGAACGCTGATGTTATTGTACAAGCGCTTGTTGCGTCAGAATGTATCCTAGCGCACTGTTTTTCAACTAGTTATTTTCTATCATGCCGAACATTATTGTGCAATTCTGAATCCGGGGGGAATCGTTTGTTCATCGTTTTGGCCATATTGCTATTGTTGAGTGGTCCACTCTCCGCGCAGCAGCCAACGGGACTTTCAACGGCAAAGCGTGTTACGCAGTATCATCTTGATACGTGGCAGGAAGTGCAAGGATTGAAGCATAACTCTATTATTGCGCTTGCTCAGTCTGCGAACGGATATCTGTGGCTTGCTACCTATGCAGAGCTCTACCGGTTCGACGGAGTTACATTCAAAAATTACGAAACCGCATTAAACGGTTCACAACCGCGCAGTCTGTTTCAGGATTCGCAAAAACGGATGTGGATCGGCACAACGAACGGGCTCTATTCTTATACTGACGAAATCTTCTCCCGCATACCGCTCGATCCTTCGCTTCCGCTGGGAATTCTCAGCGCCATCACCGAACTGCACGACGGAACACTATTGTTCGGAACACAGTCCGGAATTTTTTCTTTTGACGGTACAAAATTTCTGAACCGCTCCATCGAATTTGATGTCGTTAATTCTGCAGTTTGGTGTATTACAGAAACCAGTGACGGCGAAATCTGGATCGGAACGGATCGGGGAGCACGACGTAAAACCTCTTCTTTTGTTGAACAGATCGACACCACTTCCGGATTTTTGAAACATAATATTGTCCGTTCCATTATTGAAGACCGATTCGGGAATATTTGGATTGGCACCGGCGGCGGCGGAATCACACGTTACCGGAACGGTGTCTTCTCTACATTCACTACTCAAGACGGTCTGCAAAGCAACGTTATCCGCATTTTATTTGAAGACCGCAACGGCAGCGTTTGGATCGGCAGCAGCGGAGGAGGATTATCGCGTTATCTGAACGGCCGGTTTGAAACACTGACGAGCGTGGACGGTTTAACAACTGATGTCGTCTGGGCGCTCTGTCAGGATCGTGAAGGTTCGCTCTGGATTGGCACTGGCGGAGGCGGGTTAAACCGGCTGCGCGATTCTCGGTTTACCGCGCTGACAAAAAAAGAAGGGGTGGGAAATAATTTTCTTTGGACC
>JALNZH010000106.1 GCA_023229405.1 Bacteroidota bacterium | reverse complement strand
GATTATCGGGTCTGGAATTTTCCTGACACCGCAGAATGTCGCTGCGAATGTTGATGTGCCCGGATTGATGATCGGCGTGTGGATCCTGACCGGATTATTAACGCTCGCCGGTGCGCTTACAAATGCAGAAGTAGCAAGCTTAATTCCGGAAGCAGGAGGCCAATATGTCTTCTTCCGTGTCACATTCGGCCAATTGACGGCATTCCTCTACGGATGGACCACGTTTATCGTCTATCAAACCGGTTCTATTGCTGCGATAGCTGTGGCGTTTGCAAAGTACCTCGGCTATTTTGTTGATCTGCCCAATTTCGGAGCGGAACTGGAAGCGTGGCAACTTCCCTTCATCGGAAATATTTTTCCTCTGAAGGATATTGGCGTCACCATGGTGGCCATCGGAGCTATTTTTGCTGTTACGTCTATTAATTATTTCGGCGTTCAATTCGGTGGCATGATCCAGAATGTCTTCACTATTTTGAAGGTACTGGCCATCGGCGCCATCATAGTCCTCGCATTTACTTCCGGTAAAGGAAGTGTCGACAACTTCTTCCCCCTGTGGGGAACCCCCTCTTCAGGTTCGCTGATCGCAACGATCGGTGTTGCGATGATTGCCACATTGTGGTCTTATGATGGATGGAATTCACTGACGTATCTGGCGGGAGAAGTGATAGAACCGCAGAAAAATATCCCCCGCGCCCTGATCATCGGCACGCTGATAGTCATTTTAATTTATGTTACTACGAACATGGCGTATCTGTACATTCTGCCGATCGGACAGATTGCCCAATCCAAGCTAGTTGCGGCAGACGTGATGAATGTTATTTATTACGGCTGGGGAGGAGCAATCATTTCTGCCATGGTGATGATTTCCACTTTCGGCACTGTCAATGCCACCTCTATGACTACAGCGCGCGTATTTTATGCTATGGCGAAGGATAAAATGTTTTTCAAGAAAATGGGAGAAGTGCATCCAAAATTCCGCACACCGGCAAAATCGTTGGTCATACAGGGAATATGGGCTTCAATATTATGTTTAACGGGGACGTTCGATCAGATTTTCACCTATGTCATCTTTGCCGGATGGATCTTCTACGCATTGGGAGGTATGGCGGTGTTTATTCTGCGAAGAAAGCAGCCAACCGCCGAACGCGCGTATAAAGTGCCGTTCTATCCCGTCATTCCAATTGTGTTCATCTTTGTTGCCACTTGGTTTGTCTATAACACTGTTGTCGAACAGACTGCTGATTCTATGGTCGGACTATTCCTTGTTGCCGCCGGAATTCCCTTCTTTCTCTACTGGCAGAAACAGATGAAAAAAGCGTAATATTCTTCTCTCCCTTCAATATTTTCTGTTGTCCGGAAGTTCCGCCGTATGGCGACATTACACTCCCGGGCAGAAGACTGAGCGACAGTTCAACGGTCGTTCAGCATATAGTCACAACATGTTATTCTGCGGTGAACGTAAAGTATTTAATTTTTATCATGCTTGTCCAAAATAAATCATAAAAGAGAAAACTTATTCCTTCTTTTCTTGACGAGGTTCCGAAGGAATGCCGACATGGTATAAAGATTTGGTCGGCACAAGAAAAGAAGCACAAGAACCCCTTGCGAAATGTAACGCGCGATGAATCCCGTTCGCACTTACCCGTAGATGGCAAAAAACGCCATCAAAAGTCCCTTCATGATTTCAGACCCCCTCTGTATCTCCCCCTTGGTAGGGGGAGAAAAAGCTCACTCTATCCTCCTAAATTTTGCTCCCTCCCACTTCTCATCCAACACTGTAAGAAATGTAGCGAAGGGCTTACTTTTCTCAACATAACATATCTTCCATAAATCCACTCGTTTTGATAAATTTTTGTCAATAAGGGTTTTGCTATGTTACCGCGCCATAATTTGTACATCATCATGAATAGTTCTCTCCGGGATTATTCAAATATTTACCTGAGGAATTTTTACGGCACATGGCGTTTTAAAAGCAGATCGCCTGGAAAACAATAGATCTTTGATTTGAATCTATGGAGATAATTATGCTTACTCTAGTACCAAAAAATACCTGTTTAAAACAATAATATATTTTAAGGAATCTGATACATTAGGTTGGCAAAAAACAATTGCGTGAAGAATGTTAAAATAAAAAGTGACCGCCACCTTAACGGCGACGATCACTGTATAATACTCTACCGCATGTCGTTGAACGGAAGTTTATCTTCTTGATAACAACTCTGCGCGACAGAAGAATTATCGCACATGAAAGATTAGAAATCCCCGCCGAGCGAGAAGTAATATTTGGGAATAGAAAACGTGCTGCCTCCGTACGACCACGCCACATCGATCTTCAACGGCAGACCGAACAAAAACATGCGGATACCCATGCCAGTACCGATTAAAAGATCCTGCGTCACGGTATTCCCGAAAGAATCCTTCCCGAAACCGCGGAATGCACTCTCATGCGTCCACGATGAACCGATATCGAGGAATGTTGCGCCGGTAATATTACCGAGAGCAATCGGCAGTCCACCGGTGACAAGATATTGAATGAACGGGTAACGTAGTTCATAATTCATCAGGGCAAACTTTGTTCCGTTCTTTACATTATAATTAAATCCGCGCATTGGTAACGCTGGTGTGAGAAACGCAAAATCTTCAATATCAACAATTGGGATTCCGCCGTTCTCGAATGTTCGGTTGATCCAACCATCCGTTCCGCCAATGAAAAATTGCTGAGCATCCTCGCCAAGACTGATTCCGCCGGAATACCGCATCACGAAGGAGTATGTGCGCCAGAATTTAAAATATGTCCGGTAATCGGCAGTATATGTCTGAAAATCTAGCGAGTTGTTGCCGAGCGAAGGACTCACCATGGCGTTCACGTTGTAGCGTGAACCGTTATTCGGTGAGGTGTACCCCCACAACGTATTATCATGGACAAATCCGACCGATGGAACAATCAACTCGCGACGCTGATTCGGTGCGGACGAATACTCAAGATTCTCCCGTAACAAGTTCATCCAGGAAACACCAAACTCAAAGCGGTTAAATCGGTCGATTGGCATGGATGCCGATCCGGAAATACCCCAGGTGCGGAACCGGTTTAACGAAATGCCAAGATACGGGTCTTCTAGGTAGAGAAATCGTGCGCTGTGATATCCTTGTATACCGTAGTCGATATATGTTGGGAGATAGTAGTATGCCAGAACATAATCGCTGTTTTTTAAATCGAGCAACAGATTTGTCAGAAAATAGATCTGGTGATCACCCAACATATCGCTGAACGCCATCATCGTGGTCCCTTGAACTCCGTAAAACGTGCTGAAAGCGGCATTCCCGTACACAATATCCGGAGAAAAATTCAACTTATATTTATTCACAATAAAATTGCTGTCTTCATCCACATTACCGGACACCGCTGCTGCAGTTGCTGGTAACGACGGAACAGGTTCAGACACGTTCGGATGTTCACCTTCATCATTAAAGACATAATTATTGAGATCAATCCGAACGTTATCGCCATACACACTAACAGTATCTTGTAGAATTTCAGTCACAACGGTTGTTGTTGCGTCTGCTGCAGGAACAGCTGTACGCTGTTTCCGTTTGATATACTCTGTAAATTCCAGTTTGTCGATATCCAATTTTTTTTCAAACGGCGTCTTCAACAAAAACACATCGAATCCTGCTTCATTGAGTGCAGAAAATGCCAGTTTATTCCCATCGGCGGAGAGTGAGAGTTGGTACACTCCGGTGATTGCATTGGTGATAGGACGGTCGGCATTGTTCATGAGAGTACGTTCATACACATTGCCGTTGCCGTTCCGGTCAGACACATAAAGTATTTTTTTTCCGTCCGGCGAAATAACCGGCGATGTTTCATCGCTCTCCTCATCGTTCGTAATCCGGACGATCTCACCGCTGAAAACATCCATGGAATAAATGTCCAACTGTTGGTAATTGAACTTTACCATTTTAAATTGAGCGGGGAGCATATTCTTCGACAATTGATCGCGTCGATCGGAGACAAAGAATATTTTACTGCCATCCGGAGACCAGACCGGTTCCGAATCCGAGAATGGGTCTTCCGTCAGATTTTTCAACAATTTCGAATGTACATCATACATATAAATGTCGGATTGGTATGATGTGTTTCCAACAAACACCAATTTGTCTCCCTGCCGGGACCAATCGATGGAAAAAATGCCATCTAATTCCAGTTCGATCTTTTCTTCATCGCCGTTATTGACGTCAATCAGATAAATCGCATCCCGCTCACCGCTTTTTGCCGCCAGTGCAATCCGTTTTCCATCAGGTGACCAGGTCATACCGGGTGTCAGCAAATGCAATTCCTCAAAATTCTTTGTTCGCTGACCATCCACAACCTTTGTAATTTTATTGTCAATCGTGGAAATAACGAACACATCGAAATAATCGTCCCGATCCGATATGAACGCAATTTTATCACCTTGCGGAGAAATGGCTGGGCTGGTATTATAAAAATTGTTTTCTTTCACATGATCAGTCAGGCGCGTGGCAAAATCCTCCGGTTCTTCCCGTTTGGCAATATCAGGCCAGTACAACACTTTTTGCTCTTTATGCCACCGCTCGGACAGTTCTTCTACGCTTAATCCGATAGCACTTTTAAATCCCGCATCAACATTCCGCAGGCTTTTAATCCGATGAAGAATCTCTGCAACCTTCTGTTCGCCATACTTGTTGGCGATATAATAGAAGACGGACTGACCACCGCGATACGCAAAGTATCCACCCAAACGTTCAATCGGGGGAAGATACGTATGGATCGCAGCATCACGCATAAACATGTCTGAGTTCGTATCCCAGCGTAGCGCTTCATATTCTGCAAAACCTTCGCTGATCCAGAGTGGCAGCTGAATGCGGATATTGTTCGAAATAATCGACTGGATGGAACCGCCGTAAAACATATCGTTCATCACTGCGTGAACCAGCTCATGATGGATCACATGACGAAACTGACGGTAACTCCCTTCGAACGGAACAACAACGCGGTTCTTAAACAGTTCGGTCACCCCGCCGATTCCTTCTTCAAGATATTCCCCAACAACGTTCGTTTGCTGAAAATCGTTATGGGAATTATAGACCATGATTGCGATACGATTGTTCAGTTGATACCGCATCGTTGTACTGATGGAGGTATAGGCAGATTCGGCAGCAAACGCGGTGAAATTTGCAATTGCTGTACCATCATCATAAAAATAGATATCAAAATGGTTCGTTTGAATAAACGACCAGTTGAATTTTTTATATTGAACTTTGTTTTTTCCAAAATTCCCGTCCTGGGCAGACAATACTGTAAGTCCCATCAGAACGATCATTATAATTCGTTTCATATCCACCTCGAAAGTGCTTCTATCATCAAACCATTTTCAAACGCCGCTTAATTTTTTTTTCGTCTTCCCTTTTTTCCTTTGCTCTCTTCTTTAATATCTGTTTCAGCCATGACAAAATCAATCTGACGGCGTTCCGGTGTCACTTTTGCAACCTTTACAGTTATCGAGTCGCCCAGCCGCAACCGTTTTCCTTTCCGTTCACCCACTAGTGCATATTGCTTTTCGTCGAAGACGTAATAATCGTCATTCAGGTCGCGGACATGCAGCAATCCCTCAACCAGAATATCGTTGATTTCCACAAACACGCCATATTGAATCACTCCGGAAATAATTCCGGTGAATTCCGCGCCGATATGCTGACGCATATATTCCACCTGCATTACTTTTACCGAATCGCGTTCCGCATCCGCCGCCACTTTTTCCCGCTCCGAACAATGTTTGCACATGGCAGGAAGTTCATTGTTCATCGTGTGTTTCCGTTTTTCTCCCATTCCTTTCGCATAATCCCACAGCAGCCGGTGGACGAGCAAATCTGGATACCGGCGAATGGGAGACGTAAAATGGGAATAATAGTCGAACGCCAGACCAAAATGGCCAATATTCTCCGCCGAATATACCGCCTTTGCCATGCTGCGCAGCGCTACTTCGGTGATCAGGTTTTCTTCTTTCGTCCCCTGGATATCCGTCAGCAGCTGCTGCAGATCTTTGGACGACGAAGATTGTGATACGTTTAATTTATAACCGAATTTTCTGACAAACTCTTCCAATGTGCGCAGTTTTTCTTTGTCCGGCAGATCGTGAATGCGGTACACAAACGGGAGTGTCTCGCCCTCTTTTTCCAACGTAGAAATATGTGTCGCCACTGTTTGATTTGCCAGCAACATACACTCTTCAACTAGCTGATGGCTCTTCAGTCGTTTTTTTATAAAGATATCGACCGGCTTCCCTTTTTCATCATAGTTGAACTTTGCTTCGGGGGAATCAAAATTGATACTGCCGTTCTTCATCCGTTTTTTGCGGAGAATCTTTGCCGCATCCCACAGATGATTCAGTTCTTCGGTGAACTCTCCCTTCTTCGCATCAAGAATTGTTTCCACTTCTTCGTATGTAAACCGACGTTTGGAATTGATGACACTTCTTGCAAATTCATATTTCCGCACTCTTCCTTTGTCGGTCACATTCATGAAGACAGAATAGGTCAACCTGTCCTGATTGGGTACAAGACTGCAGATATTGTTTGATAATTTTTCCGGCAGCATCGGTATCACCTGATTGGCTAGATACACACTGGTTGCGCGGGCGAACGCTTCCTGATCAATAATACTGCCTTCTGTGACATACGCACTAACATCGGCGATATGGACACCAATTCTATACGATCCTCCTTCGAGCAATTCGATGGAAAGCGCATCGTCAAAATCTTTTGCATCGTGTGGATCGATCGTCATCACAATCGTATTGCGAAGATCGAGACGCTTTTTCATCTCTTCGTCGGGAATACGTGCTGGAATTGCTGCGGCCGCCTGTTCCACTTCTTTCGGAAATGAAGTGGGAAGACGGTAGGTTTGAATTACCGAACGAAGTTCCACAAAGGGATCGCCGGCGGCCCCCAGTGTATTGATAATTTTCCCTTCCGGATTTTTAAACGGATCGTCCCATTCCAGCAGTTCAACGAGTACTTTGTCACCCGATTCTGCACCGTTCAGATCTTCCGGAGCGATGTAAAAATCACGCTGCACGGTCGGATCGTCCGGCAGGACGAAATAGAAATTTTTGCTCCGCTGTAATGTACCGCCAAACTGTATGTGTGCACGGGAAAGAACCTTAATCACTTCTCCTTCGCCAAGAAAATCCCCTCCCTTTTTCTCTTTCTTTGAAACGAAAACAGCCGCTTCAACGGTATCGCCGTTAAACGCTGTGCCGAGCGATTGTTTGTCGATCGAGATAATGCCGCGGGAAGTGGTGACAGAGCCAGTTCCCCGCTTTTCAATTTTCAGTACACCGTGAATCCTGTTAGAAGAGGCGGCAATGTGGTATCCTTGTTTTTTTGACCATTGCAATTCCCCGTTGTCTACCATGGAATGAAGCACATCGCGCAACATCTGGAATTCTTTTTCGTTCGGAATTTCCAATCGACGACGTAATTGACGCGACTTGAATCCCTCTTTTTTATGTTTGGATAAATATGAGAGAAGCTGTTCGCGAAGTTGTTCTGTTTTCATGTTATTAGTTAAAATGTAAAGCGGTAAAAGAGGCGTGCACCGAGAATGGTTTTAGCCTGGATGGATGTATAATCCGCATTTTCAGTTTTTTTCTCCACCTCAAAAATAAAATTTCTGTTTTGCCGTCCCAACACCGGTACTTGCACGCTAACATTTGTATTATTCACATCGGTGAATACTTTTCCTCCGATGTTGATCACCGCATCGGACACTTCAAGAATCGTATTGATATCCGCCTCTGAAGTGACATTCCGGACCTCTACGCGTTTAACGAACGGAATATTGTTCTTTGTAATAAAGTCATTCACCAGCCCAGATAGTAAACTATTGACAAATGTTCCGCCGATTGCTTCAGTTAATTGTTCACCCAAGCGATTCCGATCGTAGTTTGATAATTCTTCTCGAAACTGTCCCGGTTTATTTTGGGACGACGTCAGCAAGAATGCAATAGCATCATTCTCCACATCACCTTGACGCGGAATTTCCCGTCCATTCGCATCGAGCATTGCTAGACCAATCTTCAATTTCGGATTGTTTCTGTTTCCCGTGATTTCCAAAGAAACAACAACTCGTTCTTCCGATGTGTTGTCCTTCGGATCCCGGAGATGAGTTCCGATATATTTTGCAAGGATGTTGAGTTGTGGATTTTGAGGATCGCCGACGAATGTTAAAGATCCGGTGGCCTTAAATTCTTTATAATATTTGTAATTCGATCCATCTCCCACATTGATCGTACCGGTCAGTTGCTGAGCCGTTTCATCTTTCTTCAATACCATTTTCCCATTCAATTCCGCAACAAGTTCTTCGTACGCTCCCGCATTTGCGTTAAAAATCATTTGTACACGTACATTTCCGCGTGTTTCGATCGTCAGTTCATAGCCAAAACCGTCAAGAAATGTCCGCTCTGCAGTTTTTGATCCAACAATTGGCGCAATTAATTGAACAATTGTATGGAGCAAGGTCGAATCAACAACCAGCTTGGTGGTATCATCAATAAAGAGAATGTCGTCGAAGCGCGCGCCGGCAGGAGAAACTGCCTGCTGGGTCGGCGGAAATGTAAGGAATGCATCCTGCACAATAATATCGCCGACAATCCTAGACCGATCAAACGTTCCCTCAAATCGTAACCCTTTCGGTCCGGTCTGTCCGACCAAGCTTCCGAAGAACGACTGGTTTGACGAACGGGAAAGGTTATTCAACACCAATAGCTCACCGTTGGCTGTTAAATGGTACTCCGACGGAGCAAATCCATCAAGCAAAATATATCCACCAATCTTCACTATGCCATCAGCATAGTCGCCGGGAAGATTGTTGATTGCAAAATTAGGAAAGAAAATCTTCCCGCTGTCCAGTGCAATTGTTCCTCCCACCTGATACTGGATATCGTTCATTTCTAAGCGGAACGAACCGCTGTCCAATTGAAGCGTTCCGTACTGACGTGGATCGAGTAGAGATCCTGTGATACCGACATTGCCGCTTAACCTACCGGACATTTGATCGAGTTCCGGAACAAACACATCAAAAATAGACACAGAAAGATTTTCTGTTGAAAGCTGAACATCAATTCCATCAATATTCAATCGATCTACTGCCGGAAGGAAACTGAGGTCAATAGGGATTGATCCCTCAAGATTAAAGGTTTGAGGTACGGCTGCTTCTTCAGATTCTGTCAATTCTAGCTTTATTCCTGCCTTTTTTCGAGCATAACCTAGAGCTGCAGTAAGATCGCCGAAACTACTGTTCCGATAGGAAATATCCACACCTTCCATTTGTGCAATAATTACAGGATTTTCTGCCGTTCCAGTAATTTTAGCAGACAGGTCGATCTTTCCTCCTAGATCCAATGCTTGTTCACGAAACCGTTGAGAAGTGTTTACGAAGAAAATATCCGATAAGTCGAAATTCTTCACTGTCGCATTAGCCTTTATCGCCCCCTGATAGTTGTAATCACCTCTCACAAAAATCTCCTCATCATGACGAATGAACCGGGAAGAATCAATGTGAATACCTTTTGATGAAACTGTCGTCACGAACGGAGTTGAAGAACGGAGATCGAGTCCTTGGTACTTCGCATACAAATTGGAAAACGTGATCTTATCAGTCAGTTCCGATACGTCAATAATTCCGTCGGCAGCAAAGTTCAGCATTGTATCAACATCCGATGCAATAGTAAAAACACCATGCTGTTTTGCATAATCCAGATTGAATAATGCTTGCCTGAAAGCAGTTTGCGAAATCCCGATCTCGTCGCCTTTCAACCGGATTTTAAGTTCAAGCGAATCATTTACTCCCGCAATCTGTTCCGGAGACATGTTCCGGACGGAATATTCCAATTGGACATTTGTTAATTGAATTGGCGCCGTACTGTCTGCAAAAGAGCCATGCAATATGGAAACATTTCCGGTGGACGAAGCTCCCGATGCATTCCCGTTCAGTGTTCCTTTTGCAGTACCAATCATATCTAGCTGCGGAAAATTAAACACAACCGATATCGGTTTGAGATTTTTTAATACAAGATCGTATGTGATAGAACCGGACTGCATAGTTATACTGTCCCTTTGACCTGTAGAATCAGACAGGGCGGCATAGGATGAATCAACAATTTGCTGTTGATACGTATAAATTTTTCCGAACCCGTCGAGATGTGCCCGCACTGCATCGATCAAACTATTAAATGTGAATTGTCCCCGGAGAGTCCCATCTACTACTGGTGAACGGACAGTAACATGATCGTTATTTGCCGAATCTTTCAACCACTGCATTACAACTTGTGCGCTGTCAAAAGGCATTCCGTGAAAGTTTGAACTGTAAAAGTCGAGCTTCATATCCGAAGGGTTATTAAATAATGTCAAACCCGCACCGGACCGCTGTAAATCAAACGAAAGATCAGAGCTGAAATATTCGTCCTGCACGATCGGCGCAAGATCAAGTCCCCGAACTGATGCCGTTACCATGTATAACGGAAGCGAATCGATCGAAAAATCAGCAAACACCTGTGCATTAACATTTCCTTCGGGGGTTTGGAGGGAAATTTCTGTTTCAATCTTCTGATTCTTCGCCGCAATATGCACTTTTGAAGTTTGGATCGTGATATTCCGGAACATGGA
>JALNZH010000105.1 GCA_023229405.1 Bacteroidota bacterium | reverse complement strand
CGGCTGAATCCGGTCTGCAGTATGACGAGAGCTTTGTCCTTCATATGCTCGGAGAGCCATTGAGCGGAGACAACGTAAGGGATGGACCGTTCGGCAAAGAGGGAGGCAATGAACAGAAATAGTGCAAGGAATAAACGGTTGACGAATCGCATGTAATCTCCGGATGTTAGCGTTGTGTTTCAATAACACGAACCTACACAAATTCGCTCCGGGTTTCAACGAAGAGGAAAAATATTTAAGAACGTTCCAAAACTGAGTTTGGAAACGGGGTGAAATGCTTATAAAGTGCAAGATAATACCACAGCAGTTTTTTAGTAATCTGGTTTCTGTTCCACCTCCCTTTAATTCCCCTCCTCACAGAGCGGGGGATGAGTGACTGCAAAATATCAGAATGTTCTTGTATGGGGTGGTTGCTTATGCGACTTCATTTACTCGTGCCACAATAATCCCCGTCTGTCTGCTGTTTTTTGCGAGATAATCCTGCAGCGAACCTTCAGTGATCTGTACTTTTTTGCCGACATTTGGTGAATGCATGAAATGCAGTTTTCCGTCAATTTTTACCGCCACGCCTGTATGCGCAATGTCCATTCCGCCGATGTTTGATGTAATGCCGATCAGATCGCCGTTGTTCACATTATCTGCAAACATGTGTAAGTTTCCTTTCGGAAGAAAATAATCTTTCCGTGCATTGATCGTATCTTCTTGTGTTTTTACTTTCTTCCAGTTCTCTTCATTGGTCTTTAAATGTTTGTAGCTGTCGCGATGCGTCGTCATAAAATTGATCGGTTTCGGAATCTCGACAACATTTTTTTCGCCGAAGATATCTCTTGTTACAACTTTTACTATCCCTTTTTGTTCAGCGTTGAACCAGTAATCCGTTGTGTAATGGAGCCGGCTAGTGTATCCGTTAATCGTTCCATCCCGGTACCGTAAGAATTGCAGTTGCGTTAAATAATCAATGAATGTCATCTTCTTCATCTTAATACAGCGCGCCAGGGTGACACAGTTCTCGTAGAAGGTAACGCAATCCAGCGCGCGCATGTTTACAACTAACTGTTCATCGCCATCGGTATCCAGCACATTTGCGCCGTAATCCACACCGAGGAAGGTTTTGCCGATCGCCACAATCACATCGTTGATCGGTTTGTCCGTCAGAGACTGCGACAGGGCGAATTCGAATTTTATTTTACAGATCTGTTCGTCCGAGAGGTCTTGCATAAGCGCTCCAAAAAGTGATGTAGGGATGGCGGATGCGGCAGCAGCAAGGGAAGTGGAAGCGAGAAAGGATCGTCTGTTCATAAAAACCTCTAAACAGTTAGTAATTCAAAATTGAAATCGTTGATTAAAGAATTTTATATTTTCTATTATTCATTCTTCATTGCTATTAAAAAGCGGGTTCATTTCCCACCGGAGGCGCATATTCATCAAACGTCGGCATGGCCAGATTTTCGAAGCGGGCATACTGATTGATGAATGCTAACTCCACTTCGCCGATCGGTCCATTACGCTGTTTGCCGATAATAATTTCAGCAATACCTTCGGCGGAAGAACCGTCATCACGAGTGAGCCCGAACTTTTCAGGGCGATGAATAAAGAGCACTACGTCAGCGTCCTGTTCGATTGCGCCGGATTCGCGCAGGTTGGAAAGCATCGGGCGTTTATCGGAAGCCGTTTCCACCGCGCGGTTCAGCTGGGAGAGCGCAATAACTGGAATGTTGATTTCTTTCGCCAGCGCTTTCAGTGAGCGGGAGATTTGTGAAATTTCCTGTTCGCGGCTCTGCGCGTTTTTCGGTCCCGCCATCAACTGCAGGTAGTCGATGATAATCATGCTGATGTCATGTTCCGCTTTTAGACGGCGTGCTTTTGCACGCAATTCTAAGATGGAGAGGGCAGGAGTGTCATCAATAAAAATTTTTGCATTATACAGTTTGCCAATACGAGTGCTGAGATTGCGCCACTGTTCTTCCGGTAGTCTGCCGGTACGAACGCTCTGCGCATCCACCCGCGCTTCGGCGCAAATCAAACGCATCACCAGTTGCTGTGCGGACATTTCGAGTGAAAAGAAACCGATTGCTTTGCCGTGATCAATCGCAGCATTTCTTGCCAGCGATAGAACGAAGGCTGTTTTACCCATGGAAGGACGGGCAGCGACGATAATCATATCCGAGTTCTGGAATCCGCCGGTCAGGGAATCGAGGGCAGTGAATCCGGAAGGAACACCGGTGACGCCACTGTGTTTGCCGTGGATACTCTCGAGCATTTCCATAGTGGCAAACACCGCTTCTTTCATCGGCACGAACGTTTTTTTCATCCGCTTTTCGGAGATCTGAAAGATCTTATTCTCCGCTTCATCCAGCAGATCCAGTGCGTCATCCTGTTCGTTAAAAGCGCGGCTGGTGATTTCGGAGCTGGTGGAAATTAAACTCCGCAGGAGTGCTTTTTCTAGAACGATCTTTGCGTGAAATTCCACATTGGCGGCGGAGGTGACCCGCATTGTCAGTTCTGAAATGTACAGTGGACCGCCGATATGATCCAGTTTTCCCATACGGCGCAGTTCTTCCACCACCGTGATAGAATCTGCCGCTTCGTTTCGTTCGAACAGAGAAATAATCGCACTGAAAATTTCGATGTGCGCCGGTTTATAAAAAGCAGTTTCGTCAAGAATTTCGAGGGTATGGGAGATTGCTTCTTTTTCCAGCAACATTGCGCCGAGCACAGACATTTCCACCTCCATCGCTTGCGGAGGTACTCGCCCGGAAGATTGTTCAATAGTTTTTTCAGCCATAAAGATCAATTAATAATTAAGAATGTATAATGGTGAATGATGAATCAAACATTTTTCATTCACCATTATACATTGCTTATCGATTCATCGTATGCTTTTCTCAGTTTCTGAACATCTTCCCACGTCGGACGTTTCCAGTTCGGATTGCGCAGCAATGCGGCGGGGTGGTAGGTGACGTAGGTTGGCACGTTGTGGTAATTATGCACTGATGCGCGAAGACTAGTAAGCGACTCGTCCGTCTTCAACAATGTTTGCGCCGCGGTCAGACCAAGACAGAGAATAAATTTCGGTCTAATCAGTTCAATCTGTTTCCACAGATACGGTTCGCACTGTTCCACTTCGCCCGGATTGGGACGTCGGTTCTCCGGCGGACGGCATTTCAGAATATTGGCAATGTATACTTCTTCCCGTGTGAACTGCACCGCTTCGAGAATTTTGTTCAGCAGCTGACCCGCACGTCCCACGAACGGTTCGCCCTGTTTATCTTCATCCGCACCCGGAGCTTCGCCGATCACCAGCAGATCTGCATTCGTGTTACCGACGCCGAAGACGAACTTTGTTCTCGTTTTGCCAAGTCCGCATTTCATGCAATTGCAGATCTGTTTGTTCATAGCCGCAAGATCAGCCGCGGCATGCCATTTCTCTTTTTGATCGGCAGGCTGTTCTTCAATTCGAATTGGCTGAAGTGCGGTGGCAGGTACGGTTTTCTTTTTAACAGCCATAGATTCTTCAATTTTTCCGGTCGAATCGACCGATGATGTGTTGATTGCAACACGTTCACTGTACAATGTGTTTCCGTACATCGCCTGCTGCTGTTGTAAAAAGCGACGCGCCTGGATTAATACTGCTTCAATTTCTGATTCAGACATTACTGTGGGGATTATATTCTCTTTGTTGTCGTTATTCGGGCACTTTCTGAATGATCCAACCTTTTGAATTTTATTAAAGAGCTGTGTGATTACAGCATTTGTTTTACAGCGTTCAAGATTTCCACCGCGACATCGAACTTCGGCATTTTCGGAAGTTTTTTCACCGTTCCATTTGCATTGATCAGTGTAACGACATTTGTGTCATAACCGAACGTAGCGCCGGCATCTCTTGTGGAGTTTAACACGATGAGATCGAGATTCTTTTTTGATAATTTTTCTTTTGCGTGTTCCAGTTCGTTCGTCGTCTCCAGGGCAAATCCGATCAATCGCTGTTTTTTTGTCCGCTTTTCACCGAGCGTGCGCAGAATATCCGGAGTTGAACGGAGTTCCATCGTCATTGCCGCGTTCTGTTTTTTAATTTTCTGTTCTGCAGGCGTTGCTGGAGAATAATCCGCCACGGCGGCAGACATGATAAAAATATCCTGCTTCTTCATGTTAGCCATTACCGCATCGTACATCTGCTGCGCCGTATCTACGTTAATCCGTTGAACATTCTTCGGTGTTCCAAGGTGTACGGGTCCGCTGATGAGTGTAACATCTGCGCCCCGTAGTGCAGCGGCATTTGCCAAGGCAAATCCCATCGTGCCGGAGGAACGATTGCTGATAAACCGGACAGGATCGATCGGTTCGTGTGTCGGCCCGGCGGTGATTAATATTTTTTTCTTTTTCAAATCCAGCGGTGTTTTTTCAATCACACCGTCAACAAATTCCACAATTGTTTCAGGCTCCGCAAGACGTCCCATGCCAACCAGACCGCTCGCCAGTTCACCCGCTTCCGGGGAAATGATAAAATATCCTCGGGAGCGGAGTATGGAGATGTTTTCCCGCGTTGCCGCATTTTCCCACATATCTAGATCCATCGCTGGAGCAACAATCAACGGACAACGAAGTGCCAGAACGGTAGAGGAGAGAAAATCTTCTGCATACCCGTGAGCGATATGAGCGATGGTATTAGCAGTTGCCGGGGCGATCAACATCACATCTGCCCAAAGACCCAGATCGATATGTTGAATACCGAGATGTGTGGAAGTATTGCGGTTCTCCGGCCAGAGGGAGACGATTACATCCTCCTGGGAAAGCGTGGAAAACGTCAGTGGGGTGACAAATTCGGTCGCCGACCTGGTCATCATCACACGTACGTTTGCGCCGGCTTTTTTCAGAAGCCGAACAACGGTACACACTTTATAGACGGAAATTCCGCCGGTGACACCGAGAGCGATATTTTTGCCGGCTACCATGGGGGAAGGATAACCTTCCGAAGGTGCAACATCCTCGAAAGGTTGATCCAATTATTTCTTTACTTCGGGTTCTTTGTACCGATATTCCAATTGATCAGCCAACAGTTCCTCGATCGCCTCTTCGGTCGGTTTCGGGCGCGCTTCAAATTCCAGGCTGACCTTTAACTGATCGGGATTGGAGATCTCTTCGTCCATATCGTCGTTCGCATTCGGAAGAGCAACGAGGTTTTCAATGCGCTGCGAAAATTCCATTTTCGTCTCTTCGTTGATCTGTCGTGCACGTTTGGACATGACCACGATTGCTTCATACACGTTCGCTGCTTTTGATTCGAGTGTTTTGATCTCGAGTGTTTTAATTGCCATTGTGTTTGCCTCTGTGATGTTATGAAAAAATATGTTTCGTAATAATCGTATCAACTTCCGCGATCGCCAGTTCCAGCGCATCGTTTACCACAATTGCATCAAACTGTTTGCCCGTTTCCATTTCCATCGCTGCGCGCTGTAATCGGTTGCGCACTTTCTGTTCGTCTTCGGTGCCCCGGTTGCGCAGACGCTGCTCAAGTATTTCCAAACTCGGTGGCACGATAAAAATCAGTACGCTTTCATTCGGATACATTGCGCGGATGGAAAGAGCTCCTTTCACATCCACATCGAAAATCATCGAATGTCCTGTCTTCAACGCCCGGTCCACTTCACGCTTCAGCGTTCCGTAGTGATTGTCAAAAAAAAACTCATGCTCTACAAATCCGCCACTGGCGATCAGTGCTTCGAAGTCCTGTTTCGACAGGAAAAAATAATCTTTTCCGTTGGTTTCGCCGGGACGCATGGATCGCGTGGTTGCCGAAACGGAGAATTCAATCTCCGAGTATTTCTTCAGCAGCGGTTTAATGACGGATGTTTTCCCGCCGCCGCTGGGTGCCGCAAATGCAAAAAGTTTCGGATTTTTCATGAAAAACAGTGTCGCTCATCGACTCCGCTCAGTGTGACACGCTGTAACGGGATTCTTTATACGTAATGTTCATCGAAAACGGTTATTCGATATTCTGGAGCTGTTCGCGGATCTTTTCTAGTTCTTCCTTAATGCCTACGACGATATGAGCGATTTCCACATCATTGCATTTTGATCCTATAGTGTTCGCTTCGCGTCCCATTTCCTGAATCAGGAAGTTCAGCTTACGTCCTTCGGATTCCTTCGACTGGAGCGCTTCAAGAAAAAATTTGTTGTGGCTACGGAAACGTACGCACTCTTCGGTGACGTCCAATTTTTCCGAAAGGATTGCGATCTCCAGTTCCAACCGTTGTGTATTGATGATCCCTTTGTCTTCCACCAACTGTGCGATTTTTTCGTTCAGTCGTTTTCGTTCTTCGGGGATCCTTTTTTTAGACAGTTGTTCTACTGTGTCGATGCTTTTGTTGATCTTTTGAATCCGTTCCTTCGAATCACGCGATAGTTCCGCCCCTTCTTTTTCCCGCATCTTCTTCAATCCGTCTATCGCTTTTGTCAGCGCCTGTCGGAACACATTCCATTCTGTTTCATCTTCAATCACTTCTTTCGTTTCAAAAATTTCGGAGAAGTGGAGCAGATGTTCCAGTTTTACCGATTCTTTAATCTTTGTTGTCTTTCGTAATTGTTCCAGCACGGAGTGAATCTCTTTTGCACGTTTCTTATTTATAGAGATCGACAACTCGCCTTCACTCTCATCTTCTTTCGTTGCGCTCAGGGAAATTTTTCCCCGTGCAATCTTGGACTTGACGATCTCTTTAATCTCATTTTCGCGTTGTGAAATTACCTTTGGTGCACGGGTGGAGATTTCCAAAAAGCGGTTGTTCACACTACGTAATTCTACGGTAAAGGTGACCCCTTTTGCAGAGGCTTCCCCTGAACCGAATCCGGTCATGCTTTCGATCATAAAGTTTGGCGAAATTCTAAAAGTTCCCAAGACCTCAGGAACTTGTTCGTTCATCTGACAAAAAAACCTTTGGAGAAGTACCCCCCAAAGGTCGAGATTTTCCATACAAAAATACGAAAATTCAAAGGGGCAGACAAGAAAAACCTTTCCACCGTCATCCACACGTTATCCACACCAGTTTGGGCATAATCATTTGGAATATGGGCATATTTTGGGGATATTTCTGTCGGGTTGATAACTCGGAATCTGCAAAGAGTTATACAATAAGGGCTTACCTTCACAGGGATGATGTAAGGGCGTTTTACGAAGAACGGCAGGTGTGCGCCACCTTCCTTCCGGCACTCCCAATGCCGTAAGTAAAAAAGAGAAACATCTGAAAAACAGGTTATTCTTTGTTATTCTAAGCACATTCGTTTCACTAAGTATAAACGTCGCGAAGAATCTTGTTCTACCCATCGAAAGGGAAAACGAGATTCCCCGACTGATCGCCGGCGGGTAGGCTCGTTTCTCCCTTTCACCAACGGTGCTCCTTTGGGACCGGCAGGCAATTCTCGGAATGACATTGAGATGAGATTTATCAGATGTTTCTGAGAGTAAAATATTGTGATTTATTCGTTTTTCAAAAAACGTCATAAGTTGTATATTATACGATGTGCAATAAGAGAATAATTTTTTGTTCGGTAATGATGCTAAGTTTGTTGGTGTCGATGACGTATGCTCAATTTCCCGTTCAGTTATGGCACCAAAAACCGGGAAGCAACATCGGGGCTGCGATGAATCTTGCTGTTGATGTTCAGGGAAGAATATTTGCCGCTGTCTACAATGATGGGATTTATCGGTCCTCCGATACGGGGAAAACGTGGCAACAGGTTGCGCCGTTTACTGATGGAGTCTGGTCGTTTGCAGTGAGACCGGGCGGCGACATGATTGCTTCGCTCTGGTCCCGGGGTGTGTTCCGTTCCACGAATGCCGGCGATACATGGATTGTTGTACCGTCCAACAAACTGTACGCCGATCTACGCGCCGTCAATGCGAATGGGCATATTTTTATTGAAGCGGAGGGAAGACTGCTGCGTTCCACCGATACAGGGATATCCTGGATTTCCGTACCGATCGGCGCCGGAGTGATTGCGAGGAACGGAGAAACCATTGTCGCTGCAAAAGGAGCGATGGTGTTCCGCTCAACGGATAATGGTGTTCAATGGTCGTATCATTCCACGCTGTCGTCGCCTGTGTATGCGTTGAATATTTCTCCGCTGGGAAAAATTACCGCGGGGACGTACCATCATGAAAACGATTTATCAGCTTCCATTTTTTCCTATCATGAAGAATCGAACACATGGAACGGCGCCGGTCCTCCTTCCACTATTAACATGCTGCTTCGCCGCAACGATGGAACGCTCTTTGCCGCGACGCACGACAGTGGTTTTTATTCTTCGCCGGATAACGGGGCACACTGGAGACAAATAAATTACGGGTTAACCGTGACAAAGATTTATTCTCTTGCATTGTTCGCCGATACGATGATTATTGCGGGAACCCTCGACGGTATTTTTATGACAAACAATCTTTCAAAGATTCTTGCCATTACTTCAGAAGATCCGGAAAAAGGAACGATCGCACACTATTTTCAACTGAAACAAAATTATCCCAATCCTTTCAATCCTTCTACCACCATTTCGTATACGATCGCGGTCGGTGGACACGTAACATTGACTGTTACAGATCTGCTGGGCAGAATATCCGCTATGCCGGTGGATCAGTGGCAGAATGCAGGCGAACATTCGGTGCAAGTGCACTCCGATGATCTTTTCAGCGGAATGTACTACTACACGCTCCGAATCGGGACGCACACAGCAACGAAAAAAATGCTGTTGCTGCGCTGACCAATAACCTTTTCACCGTGACACTAATTTGAATCTTGATAAGCGTGCATTGGTTTTGTATGTTATCAAGAAAAGTATCACGCTCTTCATTGATTGTCCACATTTGTGAGGCTTCAATATGGAACTACAATTTCTCGGCGCCGCACGCACTGTCACCGGTTCTATGCATCTGCTCCGCGTCAACGGAAAACAAATCCTGCTCGATTGCGGGATGTTTCAAGGACGTCGCGCAGAAACGTACGAGCGTAATAAACACTTTCCGTTCGATCCGTCGACGATCGATGCGGTCGTTCTTTCGCACGCGCATATCGATCATGCTGGAAACTTGCCCAACCTTGTAAAGAACGGATTCAGCGGAAATATTTATTGCACTCCGGCAACGGCGGATCTGTGCCGCATTATGCTGATGGACAGCGGCCATATTCAGGAGAAGGATGTGGAGTTTGTAAACAAACGCCGGGCAAAGAAGAAATTATCCCCGATCGATCCGTTGTATACAACGGAAGATGTTGAACCGATGCTGGAACTGCTAGTGGAAATTCCATACCGGACGGATTTTGAAGTATCGGACGGTATCAGTGGAAAATATTTCGACGCAGGTCATATCCTTGGATCCGCATCGGTCCGTCTGGCCATTGACGAGCGTGAAAAAAAATTATTTTATTTGGGATTTACCGGCGATGTGGGGAGACCGAATTTGCCGATCCTGAAAGACCCGGAGTATATGGGAAATGTTTCCGCGCTGATCTGCGAAAGCACATACGGGGGCAAACTCCATGCGCCGGCGGAAGAATCATCGAAACAATTATTGGAAGTTGTGCGGCGGACAATGGATCGGGGTGGAAAAATTATTGTGCCGTCATTCAGTGTTGGCAGAACGCAAGACCTGGTCTACCAGCTGAACAATCTAAAAAACGAAGGACTGTTACCCGATATTCCTGTCTTTGTGGATAGTCCTCTGTCGATGAAAGCGACCGAAATTTTCCGGAAGCATCCAGAATGTTTTGACGACGAGACGAATGAAATTCTTAAAAGCGACGACGATGTGTTCGGATTTGAACGGCTTCATTTCATCCGCGATGCGGAAGAATCGAAAGGATTGAACGAAAAGAGAGAATCATGCATGATCATCGCAGCGTCGGGAATGTGCGAGGCAGGACGGATTGTGCATCATCTGAACAACAATGTGGAAAATCCGAACAACACGGTGATGATTGTCGGGTATCAGGCAGAACATACGCTGGGAAGGAAAATTGTAGACAGGAACCCGGAGATTTCGATCTTCGGAGAAGTAAAAAAACTGAATTGTGAAGTCGTAGTGATGAACTCGTTCAGCGCACACGCAGACAATAATGAATTGCTTGGGTATATGAAACCGTTTGACAAGTCGCAATTAAAGAATATTTTTCTTGTTCACGGCGATCTGGAGAGGGCGGAACGGTATGCGACATCGTTACAGGAACAGAAGTTCCGGCAGATTGATATACCGGAGCGGTTGCAGAAGTTTGAGTTGTAAGAAGAATATTTGTAACTACTCGGTGATGGTAACAATCAATATACTATCCTCGACATTCTGAACGAGTTCTGCTGTTATATAGCAGAATGAAGCAAAGAATCCGATACGGAGAGTAACAAATTCGATGATGTGTAATACAGATTCTGTGTTGCCTACCCGCCTGTGTCGGTCATCCGTGCGCTCAGCATAACCAATATATTTAGCCTAATAAAATTTACACTGAGTAGTTACGAATATTTTATCAATACTTGAATCGAGTTATTCTACATTCAGACGATGATGAATTGTCGAACGGGTTTTAGAATGACGATGTCTCAAAATTGTTTAGAACACTCCTGCTAAGGCGAGGCGGATGGTGGATTATCGTTTGATAGCCTTTTCGTAGATCGCGATCCATTCTTTTGCAGAAATTTTCCTCGCCAGTTCACCGATAAGTTTAAAGGGAATCAGTTCCGGTTTTTTGAAACGGAGACATCCTT